>DATJTR010000243.1:0-10231 GCA_035503215.1 Pirellulales bacterium | reverse complement strand
CAGCGTGCCGCGTGCCGGCGACCTGTTGCTGTTTGCCATGGAGTACGTGGCAGGGCATGACCTGAGCAAGATCGTCAAATCGCGCGGCCCGTTGCCGATCGCCAACGCGGCCTACTACGCGCACCAGGTGGCCCAGGGCTTGCAGTATGCCGCCGAACACGGCATGGTCCATCGCGACATCAAGCCGAGCAATCTGATTCTTTTGGTGGAGAACAAGCGGCACATCGTCAAGATTCTCGACTTTGGACTGGCCAAGGCAAGCAGCGAAAAGCAGGTGGCCAGCGAGTTGACTGGCAGCGGCGAAATGCTGGGCACGCCCGACTATGTGGCGCCGGAGCAAATGCTCGACGCCCAAAAGGCCGACATCCGCGCCGATATTTATAGCCTGGGCTGCACGCTGTATTTTTTGCTGGCCGGCCGGCCACCCTTCGAAGGGCCGAGCGTTTACGCGCTGTTGGCGGCTCACTATGCCGCGCAGGCTCGACCGCTGAGAGAACTGCGGCCCGAAATTCCGCTCCAGTTGGCGACGATCGTCGAGCGGATGATCGCCAAGCAACCGCAGGATCGATATCAAACGCCGGATGAAGTCGCCCGTGCGCTTTCGCCTTTCTTTCGCGAACGCAGGGCCGCCGACGCCGCCCCGGCTAGCGCCGGCGAGGACGTCCCAACCAGGGCCACCAGCGCAGGCGAGAGCAGTGCCGCGAGCGGATTCGATCCCCACTATCAATGGCTGGCCATTCCGCCTGAGGATCAGCCAGCCGACTATTATGGGCTGCTGGGCGCCAATCCGCTGGAGTCGAATCGGGAGGCGCTGCGCAATCTGGCCGAGCAGCGGATGGACTATGTCAACCGCTTTCGCCAAGGCGAGCGCGCCGCAGCGGCGGAAAAACTGCTTGTCGAATTGAACGCAGCTCGCGGCTGCCTGCTGAACGCTGCCCGCAAGGCCGCCTACGACGAAACGCTTTGGCATTCGCTCGAGCCAGACGCCGCCGCTGCCGCAACCACAGCGCTGGCACCGGCCGAGGCCAAGCCGGCCCCGGCGCGGGTGCCGGGCGACTCGCTACTTGGCGGCAGCCTGAGCGGCCTGAATCTCGGCGGACTAAACGAGATTTCGGTGGCACCGCCGGCACCCAAGCCGCAGTTCGGCGGACGGCGCCGGCTTCCGCCGATGAAAGTCGTCGTCGGCTCGATCTTCTTCGGCGGCATGCTGCTGTTCGCCGCACTCGTAATCCGAGTGCGCACCGAGCAAGGAATGCTGGTCGTCGAAGTCAGCGAGTCGAATGCCGAGATTCTCGTCGATGGCCAACACGCCACGGTCCGCTGGGGAGACGACGGCCGCCAGGCCGAGATCACGGTGCCGGCCGGGACGCGGCGAGTCGAAGTGAAGAAGGATGGTTTCAAGCTGCTGGGCGAAGAAGTGGAGATCGGAGACCGAGGGCGGCGCGTACTAGTCGCCAAATTGGAGCCGCTCGACAAACATTTCACTTCCGAACAGCCGACCACAGCAGAATCGATGTCCGGGAAGGCGCAAGAAACGGCAGGCTCGGCATTGCCGCACCTTCTAGCCGCGGTGGCGACGAGCGTGCAAACGGGCGACCTGGCCGAAACGCCGATTGTCGGCTTTCACGGTCAGAAAGGAGATTCACAAACCCATCGCAAGCCGGATGGAGACTCCGTCCTGGTCGGATTTAAAGTCACGACCCAGCGCTGGCGTCACACGAATCTGACGTGCATCAGCGCGATCGAGCCGGTGTTTCTCAGCTCATCGGGCAGCAAGAGCGGACCGCGCATCGGGACGCCGGGAGTACAAGGGACCAAAGTCGAACAGTTGATCGCCCGGCCGGGCTACGCGGTCGGCTTGGTCCGTCTCAGGGCGCCGACGGTGCTGGAGTGCTTGCAACTCAAATTCATGCGGATCACCCCAGAAGGACTCGATCCGATGGACAGTTACGATAGTGCCTGGGCGGGGAGCACCCCCGACCGACCCGACGAGCTGACAACCCTTAACCGGCCGATCGTGGGCCTGGTTTGCGAGTCGTCGGCTGGGCAGATCGAGCGGCTCGGTCTCGCTTACGCCCGCTTGTCGCCCCCCCGCCCGGCTTCTTCCGATGCGGCGATTGCCGCGGCCAAATTGCCGATGGTCGATCAAATCACGCTGCGTAACGCCCACAACGGCGACCGGAACGACACAGGCACAAAGAAATGCAACTTGGTGCTTTATCGCGGCGGCAAGGAAGTCTGGGCTAAGCGCAACATCGACATGCCCTGGGAGGCGAATCAGGCAAAGGCATATGAAACCCCTGTGCCCGGCATCGCGGCCGATCGGGCACGGTTAGAGATTTTGGAGTGGAACGGGCGGCGCGGCGGCATGGCCGAAATGGAGGTCTATGTCGCCGGACAGAATATCGCCCGCGGTGCATCGGTGACGGTCGACAAGGCGAATCGGACGCTTCCTGGCGCCGGCCAGGAGTTGGTCGACGGTTTGACGGAGTCAAATATTGTTGGCAGTGGCGATTGGATGTTGGAGCCGAGCGAAACCGGGTGGGCCGACGTGGCCTTGAGCGAGTGGCCGCCGCGTCCATTCCTGGGCGAACCGGTCCCTGAGATTACGCGGATTACCTTGCACAACGCCCATCAGACGGAACAGGGAAACTACGGAACACTGACGTGTAATCTGCAGCTTTTCCGCGAGGACCGGCTGCTTTGGTCACGGCAGAATGTGAACGTCCGCTGGTCGCCCACGCAGGATGTGGCGACTTCGATCGACGTTCCCGCGGTTCCCGCCACGCTGTTGCGCGTGGAAATCCCGAGGTTGGCCGGTCAAGGAGCTGCGCTGGCTGAAGTCCAGGCGTTTGCGGGCGCGGATAACCTGGCATTGCACTGTCCGCTACGCACAAGCGGCAACAATCCGGGGGTTGCCGGCACTCCACAGGCACTCGTCGACGACAGGACGACGAGCGAGGGAAAGAATGCGCTGTGGGTTGCTCCCGAGCGGACCACGGCCTGGCTGGAAATCGCGCTGAGCAGTTCTGAGCTGCTACGCGGGAAGCCATCCAGGGTGGCGGAAGAGGGGAATTCGGCGGGCCGGAAGCAGAGGCGCCCGACGACGGTGATTTCGCCCGAACTGAAGGCCAAGATGGCGATGATGCCGCCAGCGATAATCGAGGGGGATTGGGCGTTTGACGAGGCGAGTCAAGCGGTTTTCGCCAGATTGCTGAGTCCGCAATTTCGGCCGATTAACCTTTCCTTCGGCGATCCAGCTTGGACCGACTATGACTTTTCCGCCACGATGCAGGTAGAAGAGTGCAATCGGCTGGATCGGTTCGGTGAATTGTTTTACGAGGCACGCCTCCAAGAAGGCCGATCGAGGTGGCAGCTCGACGCCTTTGGCCCTTGGGGAGCACACAACCAGGACCTGCGCCTTTTCTACGAGCGGGACGCATGGTCGTACGCGCGCCGTTGGTTGCCTGGCGCGGTCCAGTTAGAGATCGGACGACCCTACAAGATCACGATGCGGATGCGCGGTACCAAAATCACGATCCTCTACGATGGCAGGGAGATTTGCACGAGCGAGCACGCGCGAATCCTTGCCGGCCGGGTCGGGCTTGTTTCTTGCGTCCCAGGAGCGGTACGGTTCTCGGAGATCGAAGTGTCCGATCCTTCCGGTAAGCTGCTCTGGCACGGTCTGCCGGAACCGCCCAAAAACGAGCCTTCGCTCGCGACCTCGCTCGACGCGAAACCGAAATGGAGTACCGACGATAAGGGGTTCAAGGCGTTGTTCAATGGCAAGGACTTGACCGGTTGGCAAACGGCCGCAAAGGACAAGGATCTTTGGTGTGTGGTCGACAGCATTCTGGTCAGCAGTGGAAGAGGGGCTCCCAGCTACCTATACAGCACGCGTGAGTACGAGAACTGCCATTTGCGCGCACGCGTGCGCATCAGCGACGGGGGGAACAGCGGAATCCTGGTTCGCGCGCCACTATATTTCGCCAATCCATTCGCGAACACCTACGAAGCCGATGTCATCGGCCCGGACGATTCCGGAGGCCTGTGCTCCCTACTGGGCAACCCGCGCATCCGGCAACTAGCCCGGCGGGGCGAGTGGCTGACCGCCGAAGTTATCGCCGAAGGGAATCATTTCCAAGTTTTCATCAACGGCGTTCGGACGGCCGACTTCGTCGATCCCAAGCCGCGGCAGACCCGCGGGTACGTGGCGCTGCAGAGGTGGCACGACGAAAACGTTGTTGAATTCCAAACCGTCGAAATCAAAGAGCTGCCACCGACCAAACCGATCCACTACGTGGAGGGAGAGCCGATCGACCTGTTGGCAAAAATCGATCCGAGCCGCGATGCAGCGAGTGGAACTTGGCGGCGGGACGGGGATTGGTTGATTTCGCCGAACGACAGACCGGCGACGCTGGCTCTGCCTGTTGGGCCGCCACAAGACTATCGGCTGACCGTGGCCGGCGAGCATCAGCGGGGCGACTCAGAGTTGCATGCTGGCCTCGTCACGGCCGGTAATCCCATGACCGTGGTGATTAACGGCTGGGGACGCAGCGCCAGCGGCGTGGCGCTGCTCGACGGTCAAAACGGGATCGACAACCCGCTGGTGCATCGCGAGCGGGACTTGCTCGGCGACAACCGCCAATACACCGTCGAGTGCGAGGTCCATCCCTACCGCCTTACGGTCAAAGTCAACGGCAAGCAGATCATCGACTCGTTCGACAGCCCCGACCGGTTCAGTCGATTTGCTGACCCGGCGTTTGGCGATCGAAACAAGCTTTGTGTCGGCGCGGTCGGTTCGGTCCACCGTATCAACCGAATCGTGTTGACGCCGCTGCGCTCCGAGGCGGGCGAGGCGCCGAGCGAGCCGAGGAGCGACGAGCCAGGCCCGACCGCGAAGAATTCTGAGCGGAAAGCACAGCCGACGGAGGCGAGCGATCAGCAGAAGTCCGCGGCATTGGACAAATTGCGAAAGGCCAAGGAGAAATACGATGCCCGGCTTAAGCAGCTCCACGACACGCTCGACAAAAGCCTGACGATCAAGGAACTCGAACTGCGCAAGGATAACCAGGCGGCCAAGGCCGACGGCGTGAAGGCCGAACACGATGCTTTCCTGCAAAAAGGCACGCTGCCGCAAGCGGTGCCGACCAAGGAATACACGCGACAACTGCGTCAGGCCCGCACGGCGCTGGCCACGGCCTATCGCCAGGCGATCAAAGAGGTGATGGCAGCAGGAGGAAACACGACCACCCTGGAAGATGAAGTCAAAGCGCTGGAGAGAAGCGCCCGCCTTCCGCCCGATGCCAAGGAGTTTCACGGCAAATACTATAAGCTGATCGACGTCGAGCTCACGTGGCACGAAGCCCGCGACCGCTGCGTCGCCATGGGTGGCCATCTGGCGATTGTCACCAGCGCGGAAGAAAACGAGTTTCTCACCAAGATGCTGGCCGCCGTTCCGACCGATGCCTGCTGGCTCGGCGGCACCGACGAAAACCAGGAAGGACGGTGGCTGTGGGGCAACGGCACGCCTTTGAAGTACACGAACTGGGATTCGCTAGGAAGCCAGCCCAACAATAAGGGAGGGGATGAGAATTATCTCGTGTTGTGGGGTGCCAGGGGTGGCGTTTGGTGCGACCAGCCCGATCGCTCGATCGAGCATCATCCGGTGTTCATTTGTCAGTGGGATTGAGCCGGGACTTCCGCGTACTCCGCCGCGCGGGGTGAAACAAAACTGAAAGCCTTATGCAAAACGAAAACTTGGAACGCTTGAAACGCCAGCTCTTCGACAGCGAGCTGTTGTCGGAAAGCCGGTTCGACGAAATCGTGGCCGCTTGCCCACCTGCCGTGGCCGAGAACGCCGCCGAGCTGCTGGCCTGGCTACGCACACAGGGCTGGCTGGGCGAATTCCAATTGGAGGCGCTGGCCGCCGGCGTGTCGGGCCCGTTCCGGCTGGGGCCCTATCGGGTCGACGAGCGGATCGCCGCCGGCCGGCTAGGCTCGGTGTTTCGGGCGGTACACGTCGATTTCGATCAGGCGGTGAGTTTGAAGATTTTTTCCGCTGCGCTGGCTGACGATCCCACGCAACTGGCCCGCATGCAGCGCGAGGTGCGCATCGCCGCCCAGCTCGAACATCCGCACGTGGTGCGGTCGTTCCACGTCGGCCGGGCGGGCAAGGCATTTTTTCTCGCGTTCGAAGACCTAGCGGGCGAAAGCCTGCAGTCGCGCATCGAGCGGCAAGGCCGGCTCCCCTATGCAGAGGCCTGCCGGCTGGTGCGGCACGCGGCCTTGGCTTTGGAACATTTGCACGAGGCCGAAATCATTCATCGCGATTTGCGGCCGGCCAACTTGTGGATCGACGGCCAGGAACAACTGAAGGTGATCGATTTCGGCGCCGCCCGCGACGCTCTGGCGTTTCTGGATCACACCGATGGCGACCGCGAATTGACCCGGCAAGGGACCTTGCTCGGCGACTATGCCTACTCGGCCCCCGAGGCGGCGTTCGATGCCCGCAAGGCCGATTGGCGCAGCGACGTCTATGCGCTCGGCTGTGTGCTCTATCAGGCCTTGGCCGGGCAGCCGCCGTTCGTCCACAAGAACCCGATGAAGGTCGCGCAGGCCCACGCCCTGGAAACGCCGCGTCCCTTGTCGCTATTGGCGCCCGACGTGCCTGCGGCGCTCGAAGACTTGGCGCGGCGGCTGTTGGCCAAGGAGCCCGATCAGCGACCGACGGTGGCCGAAGTCGATTGGAACTTGCAGCGGTACGTCGCCGACAGCGACTTGGCGATGCCGGCGGCTCGGCAAACGTGGAACCCCGCTTATCTGGCCTGGATCGAAGAGCTGAACGCCGGCCAGCCGCTGGAGATCGAACCGGCCGCTCGCACCGGGCTGAGTGAAGACATGACCGACTTTCTGGATTGGCTGGCGACGATGAAGGGCTGAAACGTGCGGGCAGGCGGCCGGTGCGGTGCAGCCTTTGAGGAGCGCAAGCGATGAGCAACGAATTCGATCCGCTGTACGACTGGTTGGGCATTCCGCCCCAGGATCAGCCCCCCGACCATTACCGGCTGCTGGGCGTGCGGCGGTTCGAGCCGAGCGCCGAGGTGATCGGCAACCTGGCTGAGCAGCGGATTTCGTTCGTCGAGAAGCAACAAAGCGGCTCGCGTGCGGCCGAGTCGCGGCAATTGCTCGACAAGCTGGCCAGTGCTCGTGTGTGTCTCTTGAGCCGCGAAAAGCGGCGACAATACGATCAGTATCTGCGCTCGCAAATGCCGGCGCCCGTCGCAGTCGCGCCCTACTCAGTCGCCGCGGTGCCCCAGGCGCTCGATCCCCTGGATTTTACCGGCCCCGACGCCGGAGCCGTCGATGTCGATGCCTGGAACGCGGATACCGCCTTGCCGAGCGATGGATCGATCTTTGGCCGATCGTTCAGTCGGGCCTCGCGAAAGCTGAGCGGCCAGCTCGGCAAGCTGCGCCGCAAACGGACCGGCTCGCCGGTTGTGGCCATCGTGATGCAACTGCTCGGCATCCCGACGGCGATCGGCCTGTTCTTCCTGCTGCAAAAGTTGTATCCCGATTGGAAAAGGCTGTTACGGCCCGATCCCCCCGCAGCTCTTAGCACGAGCGACCCGCCGCCCAGCGGCGCGGCACCTTCCACTGTGCCGGAGCAGCGCCCTGCGCAAAAGTGAAATCATCCTTTTGGCGCACTGCGACTTGCATTTGAACGCCATGCAAATATCGACTGCGGTCTGTTTCTGGTCCTTGGGGGGCACCGCACAGGACTGCGGGTTGTGATGAACTCCCTAGAGCTGGACCATTCTGCGGCCCTCGGGCGTTTCGCGGGACGGTGGGAGAGCCCCCTCTCTGGAAACCTTAGCTACCAACTGATCCGGCCGCTCACCAAAACCGTCCCATTTCCTGGTAACTGGGTGCGTGCGGCTTCTCGCTCCAACGAGCGTTTCCCAGCCATCGCCGTATACGGCGATGCCACGCCGAGCAGTCTGTTTGGCTTCAGCCACCGTGCTGTTTGACCAAGTCGCGAAACAGCTTGTCCTGTTCGTCGGCATAATTCTCTGGCGAAATCAGCCAGTCGATCGTTGGCTCGGCCTGACCGGCGCGCCGAATCTCCTGAAGAAATCGCAGCATCCCTTTGGGATGGAAAGCAGCGCCCATGCGGGCCTTCGTATGCTTGATGCGCTTCATGGCCGCTTGGAAGCGATCGTAGCCCGGCAGCGATTCCCAGATCGTAAACGCCGGAACGCTCATCCGCTCACAGAAGAGTTTCCAACCGGCGACCTTGGTCTTGAAAAGGAAGCCATTTGCCAAATAGGTGTCGAACGTCAGCATTTCGAACTTCTCGTCTGCCGATAGCTCACGCCGAGCGGTGGCTTCGTCTGACGACGGCGGCTTCTCTTCGGCCTCGGCGACTTCGCCCGCCGCATCTTTCGCCTTCCTGCTCGCCTCACGCCACTGATGAAATGCATCTTGTTGGCTCACAGCCGCATCCATTAACTCCATGTAGGTCACGAACGCTAGCTGGGTGAACGCCTCCGCCCACGGAGTGTAATCCCGCATCCTGAGCTCAATCGCTTTGCTGCTGCCAACGAGGCGATCGCGTTCCTGTGCATCGCCACGCGCGGAGGCCGACAGAATCAATTTAAACCGCTCTTCAGCGCTGAGCCGTTCGTAGAGTTTGGGAAGGGTGCTTGCGCTCATTAAGACTTCTTCGCCTTCTTCCGGCCTTCGTTGGATCGATCTTTTCGGGCCCCCAGCACTGCTTCCAGCGACTCAAGCCGTTTGTCGAGCACATCGACCCCAATCGCCCGCAGCAGTGCATCGGCGAGCGTCGCCGTCAGGCGGGTCTTTTCCGGGGTAGCCAGTTCCGACTTTTCGGTCTGCCGTAGGCGTGCCGCCAGGATTCCGACGACTTCATCCGTGCCCATCGGCGTGGTGTCCCTCCCATTTCGCCGGCCATGGAGCAGATCGGCGTCTTCCAGTCCGCGCAGGGCGTGACTGATCAAAGCCGCAGCGGCCCGAATGCGGTCCGCATCGCGACGACCATGTGCCGCGATCTCGACGAGTGTGACGACGGCCTGCCCGGTGGCCGCCTGGAGTTGGCCAATCGCGTAATCGAGCAGCTCGCGCCTGGCGGCACGGCAGGCTTTGCAAAATGCGGGCTGCCGCAGCCACTTGTAAACAGTCGACTCGCTCACACCGGCCTTGGCGGCTGCCAGGGCATAGGTCGGCTCGGTCAAGAGCGCGGCAATGACCGCTTCCTGCTTGCGAGCCATTTTTTGGCCATGCCCGGCGACCTTCCGGCGCCGGCCGACGACGACGGCGGCAGCTCCGCCGGCTGCCTCGGCAATGTGAGGCGGCGGAGAAGTGTCCTTCTTCGGGCCAGTTTTTGGCGCGTGCCGGAGCTGAACGAGCCAGGCAATATAGCCCACAAAATCTAGCGTGCGACCGCTTCCGAGACGATGGCCGGCCCGAGTGCGGTGATTGCGCAGCTCCTGTTCGCTGATAACCTCGCCCAAGGGCGTGGAGTTCAAGAGCCGGCACAGTTCAATTGGGCGCAGACGCCGCGGGTCGATCGTCATTTTTCGGCCATCTCCCGCACCAGCCACGCGGCATAGTGAACCAGGTTGATGGTGCCGTCGGCATTCGCGGGCGCGCCCGCCGCCAGATCGACCTGGATGGCCTCGACCGTAATCGAGTGACCAGAGGCTTTGCTTAGGAGCCTTGCTGCATTCAGTGGAGTTAGGGCGCTAGGATTCAGGCCGCTCGCCGCTTGGGCCTCGGGGTTTTCAGCCATCGCCCATCCCTTTCCAAAATATTGAGAATTCCGCTCCGACATAGCTGGATGTCTTTGGCGCGGCGAGGTAGTGACTGTGACTGTTCCGCCGCGGCAGTCGCGGTGGGCGCCAAGCAAACCTCGTACCGGGAGAATGAACATGACCCCAAGAACCAAGAAAACAACCTCTACACCCAGCAGCACCAAGACGAAGAAGCCCGCTGCCAAGAAACCTGACCCCAAGCCCGCCCCCGCGGCGGAGACACCCCCCGCGGCCGAAACCACGGCCAACGTCGAGGCCCAATCCGTGGGCGAAGCCATGTCCGCGCCTCCAGCCAAGCCCGCAGCCGACAAGAAACTCGGCGCGGTCGATGCGGCCGCCAAGGTGCTGGCCGAGATCGGCCAGCCGATGACCTGCCGCGAAATGATCGAGGCCATGGC
>DATJTR010000242.1:0-10440 GCA_035503215.1 Pirellulales bacterium | reverse complement strand
TGTTCTTCGCCAGCATGCCCGAGGGAGGGCGGCGCGTCCGCTTCGAGGATTACGTGCTCAGTCACGCGCCGGTGTGAGCCGCGCGCCCGATCGCTACTAACCCATCACCGCCAGAGGTCGCCAAGGAACGCAGAGGAGAATCGCGGCAGACGCAGCGAGGACAGGCCGCTCGCGAAGGTGTTGAAAGTTCATTCCGCTCCGGCAGAGTCAGGCATCATCCGATTCGGCATCCGTCCGGCAACGATTCCTACTTCGCACCGTACCGTCTGCTCGGCTTCTCTGCGTTCCTTCGCGGCCTCTGGCGGTGAACTTTTTCGGGGCGTCCATCCTGCCAGCGCGGCAGAGTGTGGCCGTCATTCGGCCGGCTCGTTCACCAGCTCGGCCACCAGGCGGCCCACGTCTTCATAGGTGAAATGGTCGTTTTCGCCCTGGGTGGCCTGGTTGTCGAATCGGCGGCGCAGCTCTCCCTTTTTGTCGTAGACAAAAACCGCCGGCACGCTCAGCAAGTCGAATTTCTTGTACAGCACGTCGGCGTCTTCGCTGGCCAGCACGTTGTCGAACGTGGCCTTCTGCTGGGTCAGAAACGTGGTCACCCGCTCGACCTTGTCAGCCGGTTTGCCGATGCCCTGATAGTCGAAGCTCAGCGATATGCAGGCCAGATCGTCCTTGTCGTACCGGCCGGCGAGCGAAACCAATTTGGGAAACTCGCGGACGCACGGCGGGCACGACGTCGCCCAGGCATCCATCACCACCACTTTGCCCCGGTGGCTGGCCACCAGCCGCTCGATGCCGGCGAAGTCCAACAGTTGCAGTTTCACGTTCGCGGCCGTCGTGCTGGCCACTGCGCCGCGGCCAGGCTTTTGCCCATCATCGGCCGCCGCGGCGACGGCGCTCGAGCGTTGACAGCCGCCGGCGGCCAGACCGACCAGCGTCAAACAAAGCAGCGTGCAGCAGCCCAGCGCGCAGTGACGCGGTGCTCGCTCGATAGGGGTCCTCAGGCTCGGCATCCGAATTCCTGTTCTCTAGGCAAATCGCGCGGTGGGAAAGAGGGTGGAAAGCAGTCGGGCGAGCGAGCGGATTCCGCAGCGGCCAATCTCACGCGGCCCCATCTCGCAGGGCGCTGTCCGCGTGCTATCGCCGGCGTTATACTAGTTGCCCAGCGAAGCCGCGGCTGGCGTGCAGGCTTGGCGAGCGGTCCGGTTCGTTCGGCTGCTCAGCGCGAACGAGCGGCCAGCATGCATCCACGATAGACAGGCCGGCACGGAAAGAAAACCGCTCAAGAGAAATGAGGCCGGAATATTCGTCGCGATCGGGGGGAACCCGCCGCGACGTTGGCCCCCAAGAGAGTGGGAAAAAAAAGAGGGTCCTTGCTCGCCGGGGCAAGAACCCTCTAACTTGGCTGACTGGAGCTGCAAGGTTTTAATTTGCCGCGTCCAGAGACCCACAGCCGTATGTAACCGTATCGGGCCGAACGGCGGCGAGACTTTAGCGACCCCCGCTGCCGGACGGACCGGCCAATCGGCAAAGTTTGCTTCGTTTAACGAACTCGAGGTGTTTCGCGATGTCCGAAGTGGCCAAACTGGCGCTCGAAGATGGGACCGTTTATGCCGGCACGGCCTTCGGCGCCCGCGGCGAAGTCGACGGCGAAGTCTGCTTCAACACCTCGATGACCGGTTATCAGGAGATTCTCACCGATCCGAGTTACCGCGGTCAGATCGTCACGATGACCTATCCCGAGATCGGCAACTACGGCGTCAACGACGAAGACCTGGAAAGCCCCCGTCCGCAAGTCGCCGGCTTCATCGTCCGCAATCCGAGCGGCATCGCCAGCAATTTCCGCTCGAGTTCCTCGCTGGACGATTTTCTCCGCCGCCACAACGTGGTGGCTTTGGCCGGCATCGACACCCGGGCGCTGGTCCGCCGGCTGCGCGAGCACGGGGCGATGAAGGGAGTGCTTTCGTCCGTCGATCTGGACGATGCCAGCCTGGTCCGTAAGGCCAAGGCTAGCCCCGGCCTGGTGGGTCGCGACCTGGTCCGCGAAGTGGTGCCCGACGAGCGCCGCGACTGGCAGGAAAAGCTCAACCCTTGGGCTCGCTGGCCGATCGGTGCCGAGGCCCCGGCGGCCGGCGGCGACGGCCCGCATGTCGTGGCCCTCGATTTCGGCATGAAGTGGAACATCCCCCGGCATTTGCACGAGCTGGGCTGCCGCGTGACGGTGTTACCGGGAACGGTTTCGGCGGCCGAAGTGCTCGACTACGCTCCCGACGGCGTGTTTCTCTCCAACGGCCCCGGCGACCCCGAGCCCCTCTCCTACGCGGTCGACACGATTCGCAGCGTGCTGGGCAAAGTGCCGGTGTTCGGCATTTGCCTGGGCCATCAGTTGCTGTCGCTGGCCTGCGGCGCCCAAACCTTCAAGCTCAAGTTCGGTCATCGCGGCTCGAACCAGCCGGTGCAGAACCTGGTCACGGGCAAAGTCGAAATCACCTGCCAGAATCACGGTTTCGCGGTGGCCGAGCCGGCCCTGCCCAAATCGCTGGAAGTGACCCATCGCAACCTGAACGATCAGACGATCGAAGGCGTTCGGCACCGCGAGCTGCCCGCCTTCAGCGTGCAGTATCATCCCGAAGCTTCAGCCGGCCCGCACGACAGCAGCTATCTCTTCCGCCAATTCGTCGACACGATGCGGAAGGTTTGAGGCTTGAGGCGCGTTGCGCGGCGCCCAACTCTGGCTTGTGGCAAGTAACGTCTCGCATGGCCAAGTAGCGGCGCCCCGCTTCCTACCTCAAGCCTCAAGTCTTCCCAGCTCCGCCAGCAGCGGCGCAAGCTGCGCTTCATACCGCCGCCAGCGGCCGAGCGAACCGCGATAGATCGGCTGGCGAACTTGCACTTTGCTGGCCGTGGCGATCGGCCGGTTGGTCTGGTGAAAGGCCAGGCAGCGCTCGTCCCACTCCAGCCCGCAAAACTCGATGAGCCGGCGAGCTTGCGTTTCGAGATCCCCGACGATCTCTTCGTAGGCCACTTCCAGCATCGCGCCCGCCGGCAGCACGGCACGCCAATGGGCCATCAGCGTCGCGTACTGGCGGTAGTAATGCCCGAGCTCGGCCAGGTCGTAGCTGAAATCCTGGCCGGTGAACAGCTTGGAAAAGCAGGAGACGCAGGTATCGACCGGATCGCGCACGGTGTGAATGATCCGGGCCGCGGGCAGCACGAGACGAATCAGGCCGACATAGCTGAAATTGCCGGGTGCTTTGTCGGTGAGTCGCGTTTTGCCCGGCTCGGCCGGCGGCAAGCTGGCCAGATAGGCCGCGCCAAAGCGGGTCAAAAAATCGGCGTCAACCTCGGGCACGAAATCGGGATAGGGCCGGGGCAGACCCTGGTCGGCGCGGATCGACCGCGCCAAGCGGTCGAGCTCCAGCAGTTCGCCACCGGCCTGCACCTGGGGGTGGCTGGCCACGATTTGCTCGACCAGCGTGCTGCCGCTGCGGGGCATGCCGAGGATGAAGATCGGTCGCGGCGAGCGATCGCCGGCGCCCGCCAGGCGGTCGAGCAGGGCGGCATCGATCGTACCGGCGATCCGCTGCACGGCGTTTTCGGTCGTCGCAGGCTCGTAGCTGATTTCACTGCGTTTCAGCCGGTTGGCCAGCAGCAATTGGTCGAACGCCCGCTCGTCGTCGCCAATGTCTTCCAGCGCCTTGGCCAGGGCGAAGTGGACGTACTTCGCCTTGCCCGGCTCGAGCCGGCCGGTGTCGGCCGCTAGCCGCTCCAGGGCGGCCAGGTCCGCGTCGCCCCGGCGAAATTTCTTCAAATCGGCCCGATTGTGATGCGCCTCGGCCACGTGGGTTCCCAGCGCCAACGTGCGGTCGTAGCAGGCCAGCGCCTCGGGAAAATCGCCCAATTGCTTCAGCGTGTTGCCCAAATTGTTGTGGACATCGGCCAAATCGGGTCGCAGCCGGGCCGCGTGGCGATAGCGCTCGACCGCGGCTTCGAGCCGACCGAGCGCCTGCTGCACGACGCCGACGTTGTAGTGCAGTTCGGCCAGGTCGGGCCGCAGGGCCAGCGCCTGCTCGTAATGACCGAGTGCCTCTTCGAGCCGGCCTTGCCTGCGGAGCACGTTGCCCAACTCGTTGCGCGCGTCGACCAGGCCTGGCTCTAACGACACGGCTTGCCGCAGTGCGACCAGCGCCTCATCCAACTGTCCATCGCGGGCCAGCACGAACCCCAGATCGCGATGTCCTGCGGCAAAATCGGGGCGCTGCGCAAGCAGTCGCCGATAGGCTGCGGCCGCCGCCGCCAACCGCCCGGCCTGCCGTTCCCCTTCGGCCAGGCGCACGAGAGCAGCGAATTCCGCGGACAGGCCGGGCGTCGGGCTGGACATGGACTGAAGACCGGCCGTGCGCGGCCCCTAGGGCGTCGGCTGAGGATCGGAGACCGTCGGCAAGCCGAGCGCCTCGAGCAGTGGGTTCAGCAGCGCGCCGTAACGCTGTCCCCGCCCCAACGAATTGCGATACAGCGGCTGCCGCACCTGCACGTTGCTCCAGGTGACCACCGTGCGCTGGGTGCGATGGAACTCGAGGCAGCGATCATTCCACTCCAAGCCGCAAAACGCCAGCAGTCGCCGGGCCTGGGCTTCGAAATCGTTGACCAGCGCCTCGTACTCGACGTCGAGGATCGCCTCGGGGGGCAGCACCTTTCGCCAGTGATTCATCAGGTCCTGATACATGCGATAGTGCCGGCCGAGCTCGCCCAAATCGTAGCTGAACGGCTGGTTCGTCCCGAACAAACGCGAAAAGCACGACAGGCACGTATCGACCGGATTGCGCACCGTGTGCACGATCTTCGCGCCGGGCAAGATCAGCCGGATCAGGCCGATGTGCAAATAGTTCGCCGGCATTTTGTCGGTCACCCGCGCTTTGCCCTGCGCCTCGGCCGGCAGGCTGGCCACATAGGCTTGGCCCAATCGGCTCAGCGTTTCGGCGTCGAGCTGCGGCACATATTCGGGAAAGGGAATCTCTTGCCCCGTCGCGTCGGGCTGGGAGCGCAACAGCCGGTCGAGGTTCGGCAGCTCCCCGGCGGCGTAGACGTCGGGATGGCTGGCCAGAATCTGCTCGACCAGCGTGCTGCCCGAGCGGGGCATTCCCACGATGAAAATCGGTGCCGTCGAAGGATCGCCTGCGCCGGCAAGCCGCTCCAGCAGCCCGGCATCGAAGATTTCGGCGGCACGGCGGCGTTTCCGCGCGTGGAGCGGTTCGTTGTAGCGCACTCGCCGACGCTGCAGGGTGTTTCCCCGCACGTAATGTTTCATCGAGCGCTCGTAGTCGCCGGCGTCTTCCAGGGCCTTGCCCAGCGCGAAGTGCAAATAGAGCCGCTCCTTTTCCGGACGCAGCCTCATGCCGCGGGCCAATTGCCGCAGCGCCGCCAGATCGGGATCCTCGGGCGTGAAACGCTTCAGTTCGGCCCGGTGATAATGGGCTTCTACATAGTCGGGCCGCAGCGCCAGGGCTTTTTCGAAGCAAGCCCGGGCCTCGTCGATCCGTCCGAAATCGGCCAACACGGTGCCCAGGTTGTTGTGGGCTTCGGCCGAATTGGGCTCGAGCTTCACGGCCCGCTCGTAATGCGCCGTCGCTTCCTCGCGCCGATCGAGACCTTGCAAGACGTTGGCCAGGTTGTTGTGCGCGTCGGCATAATTGGGGGCGATGGCCAGGGCCTGGCGGAATCGCTCCATGGCCTGCTTCAGGTCGTGCCGCTCCTGGGCGATGCAGCCCAAATTGTTCAAAGCGTGAAATTGCTTGGGATCGAGCTGCACGGCGCGCTCGAAACGGGTCACCGCCTCGTCGAGCCGGCCCTGCGCCCGCAGCACGTTTCCCAGGTTGTTGTGCGCGTCGGCATAATTCGGCGCGATCGCGATCGCCTGCTCGTAGTTCTTTTGTGCCCGCTGCAGATTGCCTTGCGACTGTGCGATCCAACCCAGGTTGTAATAGGCGGCGGCATGGTCGGGCCGCAGCGCCACCACCTGCTCGAACTGTTCGCGGGCCGCGTCGAGCTGCCCTTGGCCCCCGAGCAACACCCCCAAGCCATAACGCGCCGGCGCGAAATTCGGGCCAGCCATCACGGCTCGGTCGAAATGCGAGCGAGCACGACGCGTATCACCCCGCGTGGCAAACAAGTTGGCCAGCGTGGTGTGGGCCAGGAACAGGTCGGGTTTCAAAGCCACGGCCCGCTCCAGTTCCGCCTGGGCTTCGTCGGCCTGGCCCAGTTCGAGCAGCACCGCCCCCAGATTGTTGTGCATCTCGGCGAAGTCGGGCCTCAGCGCCAAGGCCCGCCGATACGCCTCGGCCGCCTCGGCCGGTTTTCCATCCCGTCGATGCCGCTGCGCCTCGGCAACGATCGTGTCGAAATCCGCAGGTTCAGCTTGCATGGAATCGAGACCTAACGCCGCAAGACGGAGAATGGAAGAGATGCATCAAACGTCGCGATTTGTGCTGGCGCAGGCGAACGAAGCGAGAAGGGCCAATCTCCATCGTCCTCTTTTCCGGCTCGGCCCTCAAGTCTCACGCCCCAGGGCCGCGATCAGTGGTCCCAAAAATGGCTCATAGCGTCGCCAGCGCTCCACTGCGCCGCGATACAGTGGCCGGCGCACCTGCAGCTTGCTTCCCGTCGTCACGGGCCGCTTGGTTTCGTGGAAATTCAGACACCGCTCGTCCCACTCCAAGCCGCAAAACTCGACCAGCCGCCGGGCTTGTCCTTCCAGGTCGGCGACCAGCTCCTCGTACGAAACATCGAGCACCGCGCCGGCCGGCAGTACGGTGCGCCAGTGCGCCATCAGGGTCTCATACGCCCGATAATGGCGTCCCAATTCGCTCAAGTCGTAACTGTAAGCCTGCCCGGTTTCGAACAGCTTCGAGTAGCACGAGACGCAAGTATCGAGCGGATTGCGGAGCGTATGGATGATCCGCGCCCCCGGCAGCACCAGCCGAATCAACCCGACGCAGAGAAAGTTGGCCGGAAATTTGTCGGTCAGGCGCGTCTTGTCGGCGGCCACCGGCGGCAGGCCGGCCAGATAGGCTTCGCCCAGCCGCTGGCGCTCCTCGGCCGTAAGCGTCGGCACATAGTCGGGGAACGGCACGATCTGACCGCTGGCGTCGGTCGCGCTGCGGGCCAAACGATTGAAATTGGGCAGTTCGCCGGCGGCGTGCACGCGAGCGTGGCTGGCCAATATCTGCTCGACCAGTGAACTGCCGGAGCGCGGCATGCCCAGGATGAAGATCGGCAATTCCGACGGATCGCCCCCCGCACCCAGCCGCTCGAACAGGGCCGAGTCGAACACCTCGGCCACCCGTCGGCAGAGCCGCTCGTGCCCATCGGCGTCGTATTGCACCAGCCCGCGCTTCAGCCGATTGGCCTCGATCCAATGCTGAAACGCCTTGTGATACTCGCCGGCGTCGTCCAGCGCCTTGCCCAGCGCAAAGTGCAAGTGCAATCGATCCGGCACCGATCGACCGGCCGAGCGCTCGACGAGTGCTTCGAGCGCGTCCAACTCGGGGTCTTGTGGCGCAAACGTTTTCAGCTCCGCCAGGTGATACACCGCACCTGTGAAGTCAGGGCGAATCTCCAGGGCGCGCCGGATGCAGGCCAGGGCACGCGTGAATTCGCCTTTGAGGATCAGTGCCGCTCCGAGATTGGTTTGGGGCTCGACCAAATCGGGCCGCAGCGCCACGGCGCGTTCGTAGTGAACCAGCGCCTCGTCCGGCTTTCCCAGCCGCCCCAGGACATTGCCCAGGTTGTTATGGGCTTCGGCATAGTCGGGCGCGATGGCGATCACTTGCTCGAAAGCGGCCTTGGCCGCATCGAGATCGCCGGCCTGTTGCCACAGGCAGCCCAGGTTGTTGCGCGCGATCGCGTGCTTCGGATCGATCTCCACGGCGCGCCGGACGCAGCGCATCGCAGCGTCGAACTTGCCCAAGCCGCGCAGCACGTTTCCAAGGTTGTTGTGGGCCTCGGCCGAGTTGGGAGCGATCGCGATCGCTTGTTCATAACGCATTTGCGCCGCCGGCAGGTTTCCCTCGGTCTGCGCCAGGCAACCCAGGTTGTAATAGGCGTCGGCGAAATCGGGTCGCAAGGCCACCACCCGCTCGAACTGCGCCCGTGCCGCCGCCAGTTCTCCCTGCGCGGCCAGCACGACTCCCAGCCCATAAATGGGCTGCGTCCAATCGGGCCGGCCGGCAATCGCCTGCTGAAAATGCGCCCGGGCTCGTGCCCATTGCCCCGATTGCCGTAGCACGTTTCCCAGGCCGTTGTGGGCCGCGGACAATTCCGGTTTGAGGGCGACCGCCTGTTCGAACTCCCGCATCGCCTCGTCCGGCCGGCCGAGGGCGATCAAGAGCGCGCCGAGAGTGTTATGAATTTCGGCGATGCCAGGCCGCACGACCTGGATTTGCCGATAGGCCGCTTCGGCCTCCGCCAGCCGGCCGGCGCGATGATGCTCGGCGGCTGCCGAGGCCAGCGCTTCAAGCTCGGCGGATTGGTCGGCGCCCGGTCCGGCCATCGTCATCGGTTGCGTCCTCTCTCCCGGGCGTCTCGCCAGCGGTTTCTCAATGGCGGTTCGCCCCGCAATCGATTTTAGTGAGGCCGCTCCGCCCGCGGCTAGGGCGCGTTTCAACGTGGTGTGGTCTCGCACCGAATTAGCCCGACGCGTCAGCGAGGGTCCGCCCGGTTTGTCCCTCGCTAGCGCTTCGGGCTACTTGCACGTCGGCCGAACCGCCTCCTTCGAACACGCCTCGATGGCCGGGATTCGCCCGGGAAGAATCGGGGCATCAAGCGAAGCAAACTCGCGCGCCGCCGCGCGGTTCGCTTAGAACTCGCCTTCGGGGAACAGCAGGCAGAGCACGTCGAGAGCGCCCATCGCCCGCTGCGGATCTTGAATGCCCCCCGAATCACCCTGGCTCCACAGCCCCAGAGCGTAGCGGACGTATTGCTCGCGCGATTCGACCAAGGCTTCGCCTTGCAATTGTTCCAGCGCCGACGGCCAGAACTCGGTCAGTTCTTCGAAGGCTCCCGGCCGGCCGGCAATCGCCTCGTAGACCAGGTCGTCCAATTGTTCGAGCATGGCCAGCGCCGCCGGATCGTTCGCCGCCACGTCGTGATGCAGCCGGCCCCGATTCCGCTCGGCCGCACCGGCACGCGGCGCAGGCGTCCCCTTGGCCGGCCGCGCGGGCCTGGCCGCGATCGACTGATGGCCGACTGGTTCTTCGGCAACAGTTTTTGCGTCGTTGTGCTCGCCATCGTCCGCGGTCATCACTGCCGTGTGACCGTTGGCATCCCAGGAGCCGTCGTGTGCGGCCGCGGTCCGCACGGCCGACCGGCGCTCGCCAGCCCGGCGGTTTTGTCGGCCACTGGATGGGGTTTCGGCTTCGGTGCCGGCTGCCACGTGTTCGGCCAAGAGGGCGTAGTTGCCGTCGTCGAGGGCCTGCTCGACCACCGTGGCCCAGGCGTCGTCGTGAAACTCGACTTTGGCCAGGCTGCCGGCCTTCAGCACTTTGTATCGGCATTGCTGGGCGAAGCGTTCGATCTGCAGCGTGCATTCCGGCACCGCCACGATTCGCACCGGCCGCCGCAACGAGGGACGCAGACCGATCGAGAACGAATAGTTCGTTCGCTCTTCGACCGGCAACAGGCTGACGAGGCCCGACAGCAACTCTTCGGCCCGAGCCCCGACCAGGATCAAACGCGGGTTTTCCACCGCTTCGTGTACGAGCGCAGCCATCTGCCGTGCGCCGGGATGGCGCCTCAGATTTTCCAACAGAATGTGGTCGACCACCGGCCCTCGTCCCGCCAGGCGTATCGGTTGCAGCTTGCCGCCGGCAGGTTCGTGGGCCAGCACATAGCCCGATGCCGAAACGGCCCGCAAGATCGCGAACGGATCGTTGGCAAACCAGGCGAACAGGACGCGTGGCACGACGAGGCAGTGCGTTAGCAGTTGTGCGCCTTCGCCGGCCCCCAGCCCGCGCGACACCGGTCCGCCCGACAGTCGCATGGTGCGCGAGACGCAAACCATCTCGTCGCTCAGTTCGAAATAGCCGATGGCCGCCGCCGTTCGGCCGGGAGGGGACAGGGCGTCGCACCAGGGCAGCCGCCGCACCAAAAGCTGGGCGTCAACTCTGCTCAAGCCGGCACTGCGGCCGACCAGATGAAAGCCTTCCCGCTGCCGCCGATGCCCCGCCGAGAAAACCGCTTGCTGGACGAGCACGTTGGAAAACCTTTGCAAAAACGCCGCGTGATGGATCGGTCGGCCGCTCGAACGCGCGGGCGCCGCGGCGCGCGAATCGATCTGGTGGCCTGCGGCCGATCAACGTTCGCGGCGCGCGGCACCGCGCGGATCGGCTTCGCGCCATGGCACATGGGCAAAACCTGTGCGACCGCCGTGGCCAAGGCTGCGCAAGTCTA
>DATJTR010000241.1:0-3537 GCA_035503215.1 Pirellulales bacterium | reverse complement strand
CCGCAGTATACTGGGCTAAACGCACAATAAAACACTTCTAGCGGATAGCGCGTCCCATGGCGAACGAGTTCGATCCCTATCGCGAGGCCCTGGTGGTCGAGCTCAAAACGCTTTGGCCGGACGAGTACGACGACTTCGACCACGAATACAAGCGTCGGGTGGAAGATTGCTTGCACGCCGAGCCGGACAAGGCCGCCCAGCTCGACTACGTGCGGCTCCATTCCGGCTTCTGCCGCCAGATCAGCGTTACCTCTGACGACCTGGAACGGCTGCAGTGACACAAGTCCGGCCGACCTCCGCGAAGTTCGTCCACGTCGATCTGAAGGAGCGCAGCTACGACATCCGCATCGGCACCGGCATTCTGGCCGAGCTGCCCGCGGCCCTGGCCACCCGCTGCCGCACTTCGCGCGTGGTGGTGATCACCGACGATCGGGTTGACGATCCTCATGCCCAGGCGGTCGCTGCCCATTTCGACGCGTCGGGCGTCCGCAACGACACGATCGTGGTGCCGGCAGGCGAAGCCAGCAAGTCGGTCTCCCTGGCCGCCGATCTCTGGTCGCAACTGCTCGCGCTCGCCGTTGACCGGCGCACCGTGATCGTCGCAGTCGGCGGCGGAGTGGTGGGCGATTTGGCCGGATTCGTGGCCGCCACCTACGCCCGCGGACTGGCGTTCGTCCAGGTGCCAACCACGCTTTTGGCCCAGGTCGACAGCTCGGTCGGCGGCAAAGTCGGCATCAATCTTCCGGGTGCCAAGAACATGGTCGGGGCGTTCTGGCAGCCCGAGCTGGTCTGGATCGACACGCAAACGCTCTCCACGCTTCCCGAGCGCGAATATCGCTCCGGGCTGGCCGAAGTGGTCAAATATGGCGTGATTGCCGACGCCCAGTTTTTTGCCTATCTCGAGGCCCACGTCGCCGACCTCGCCGCTCGCGAGCCGGCGGTCCTGGAACACGTGATCTTGCACTGCTGCCGGTTGAAGGCCGACGTCGTGGAGTCCGACGAACGCGAAACGAGCGGCGCCCGGGCGACGCTCAACTACGGACATACCTTTGGCCACGCCCTGGAGGCCGTGGCCGGTTATGGCTCGCTGCTGCACGGCGAAGCGGTCGCCGTCGGCATGGTGGCCGCCGCCCGGCTCAGCCGCCGATTGGGGGGCCGTGAACCGAATCTCGTCGAGCGTCAAGAGCGCCTGCTGGCTGCGCTGGGATTGCCCACGACCGTCCCGGCCGTCGATCATGCCGCGCTGCTGGCCGCGATGCAGCACGACAAGAAAGTGGAGCACGGCCGATTGCGGTTCATCTTGGCCCGCCAGATCGGCAAGGCGGAAGTGGTCGAAGGAATCGACCCGGCGGAGGTGCGGGCGGTGTTGGCGGAGTGACGGTGCGGCTCGCGGGCGCCGAACGGTTGGCGCGAGCATCGTCCGGTTTGCAAATCATCCGGGATTATCAACCAACGGGCGAAAGCCCATGTCGACCAACCCACGATTGTTCATGCCGCGCCGCGATGGCAAGCCAGAGGCGAACCAACTGGTGCTGGTGGTCGAAAACGATCAGCAGCTCGCCGCTTCGATTTGTGAACTGCTCGAACGGCAGGGCTATCGCACCAAAGTCGTTTCGACCGGCGGCGACGTTCAGGAAGCCATTGCCGCCGAACGTCCCGGCCTGATGCTGCTCGACTACAATCTGGCCGACATGAAGGCCGATCATCTCGTGCGCCGGCTGGCCGAAGACGGCCACGACGTTCCCTTCCTCGTTTGCACCGGTCAGGGCAGCGAGCAAATCGCCGTCGAGATGATGAAATGCGGCGCGCAGGACTACCTGGTCAAGAACGAGTGGTTTTTGGAATTGCTGCCGAGCGCCGTGGCTCGCGTGCTGGCCGAAGTCGAGGCCGAAGGACGCCTGGCCCAGGCCCAAAAGGCCCTCCGCGACAGCGAAGAACGCTTTCGCACGGTGGTCGAGGCCAGCGGGGCCGCGACCTGGAGCGTCGACTTGCGTCACGGCGAAGTCTATTACGACGAACGGCTCAAGGAATTGATCGAGGTGCCGCAGAACAGCCCGGGGTTGAGCCACGCCTCGGCGATCAGCCGCATGCATCCCGACGACCGCACGGCCGCCATCCGGCAATTGCAGGGGCATTTCGAACGGGGCGAGCCGCTGCGCATGGAAATGCGCTTCGAGCGCGGCGGCCAGTACATGTGGCTGCTCGTCACCAGCGAGGCCCAGCGCGACTCCAACGGCCAGGTCATCGGCATGATCGGCTCGGCTTTGGATATCACCGAGCGCAAGCAAACCGCCGCGGCCCTGGCCGCCAGCGAACAGCGCTATCGCAATCTCGTCGAATCCTCTCCCGACGGTATTTACGTCAACCAGATGGGCCGCTTCGTTTACGTGAATCCCGCATTCGTCGAACTGTTGGGCGCCAAGGGGCCGGAAGAGCTGCTCGGCACGTCGGTCTTCGACCGCATCGATCCGGGGCATCACGCCACGGTGCTGGAACGCATTCGCAAGCAGTTAGATTCGAACCGCGCCGCCGGGCCGCTGCTGGAAGAGCGGTTCATCCGCTTCGATGGCCGGGCGATCGACGTCGAAGTCGCGGCCATGCCCTGCGTTTACGACGAGCAGCCGGCCACGCAGGTCATCGTGCGCGACATCAGCGACCGCAAACGCAGCCAGGCCGAAGCCCGCGAACACCAGGCCCAATTGGCGCACGTGATGCGCGTCCACACCATGGGGCGGATGGTCTCCGAGCTGGCCCACGAAATCAACCAGCCCCTGTATGCCATCGCCAACTACGCCTCGGCCTGCCGCGAGGTGCTGGCCGACACCCCCGCTCAGCCGCCTGCTCTCCCGCCGGAGATGTCGCACTGGGTGGAACAGATCGCCGAACAGGCGAATCGCGCCGGCGAAATCATCCGGCAAGTCAGCGAATTCGTCCGCAAGGAACGGCCCCGCCGCGCCGCGATCAACCTGAACGACGTGCTCCGCGACATCGTGCGACTGTTGGAGCTCGACGCCCGCGGACACGAAACGCAAATCCAACTGGCTCTCTATCCCACGCCGGTCATGGTCACCATGGACCGCGTGCAGATCGAGCAGGTCGTGGTCAACCTGGTCGTCAACGCCATCGAGGCTATGGACCAGATCGACGTCGGCCAACGCCTCGTGACGATCATCGTCGGCATCGACGAAGGCCGCGCGACCGTTTCGGTGCGAGACCGGGGATGCGGCATGCAGACCGATTCCGCCAGTCGCTTGTTCGAGCCATTTTTCACCACCAAGGCCAAGGGGCTGGGGCTCGGCCTGGCCATCAGTCAATCGATCGTCGAATCGCACGAAGGCCGGCTGTGGGCCGAACCGAACGCAGAACAGGGGATGACGTTTTCCTTCACCTTGCCAATACCCGGCCCGATCGCTTAAGGTGGGATCGTCAAATCGCCTGGAACAGAGCCGGCAGTCTCCCTTCGCCAGTCTTCAATTCGCCAAGCTCTTTCCCATGACCAGCGAACCCATCGTTTTCGTCGTTGACGACGACCCGGCC
>DATJTR010000240.1:0-2090 GCA_035503215.1 Pirellulales bacterium | reverse complement strand
GGGCGTAAGTAGGTGTTCGCGGGACGTTCGGAAGTTTGTAAGCTTGCGGCAGGTTTTTTCACAGGGGAGGCAAGTGCAAGTCCAGGGAAGGACCAGAGATGGCAAACAATCGACAGAGAACGCTGGCCTTGAGTGAGATTGAAGAACTCGCGCGAGGGTGGGGAAAATTGCTGGCGCAAAACGTGTTTCCGGCCGGCGTTGGTCTGGACGTCGATCTTTGGGTCATGGAAGAGGTTGCTGTCGTTGCATCCAAGGCTCTGGTGCAGGGTGCTGTCGAAACCATGACCGCCGCGCAGTCGGAAGCGATAGGGAGCGAAGCCGCGTGTCCGGCCTGCGGCCGATCGTGCCGACTGGACCACCGCCCGCGCTCGATCCAGGTGCGGGGAGGCGCCGCCGAGTTGAACGAACCGGTGGCTCATTGCTCGACTTGCCGTCGAGATTTTTTTCCCTCTACGTCCGGTGCTGAAGATCGACGGGCACGCTTATAGCCCGGCGCTGTTGCAGAAGATTCTGACGATGGCCGGCTCGGCCGATTCCTTCGAGGCGGCGGCCACGGCCTTGCGTGACGTGGGCGAAATCGAAATCTCGGCCCGGACGGTTAATCAACTCAGCGCGCAATTGGGTGGCGAATTGGCCGACGAGCGCAATCGGCGGACGCAAACCTACGAGCAGCAGCCTTTGCCGCGCGTGCCAACCGTGGCCGATCCGCCGCCCTCCTTGGCGGCGGTGTTTTGTGACGGGGGCCGGATGCGCACGCGCGCCGCCGGATGCGGTCACGGCATTCACCACCCGCACTGGCGTGAGACCAAGAATGCCGCCTTCCACCGCATGCGGAGCACGTCTCACGATCACGACCCCCAGCCGGACTTACCCGACTGCTTGCGGAACCAGGCCTATGTAGAAAGGCTGGTGTTGGGGCTGAAAAAAGCCAAAAACCCGCAGCCCGAGCTGATTCCCACCCCAGCCGCCGAGCCGCAGCCGAGGGCTGAAATCGCAGAGGTGGCCGCGATGTGGCAGCCTCAGACGGTCGTTCGCACCTGCGTCAGTTCGCTGGCCGGCAGCGACGAATTCGGCCCCATGATGGCGGCCGAGGCGGATACCCGCGGGTTCTTCGCCGCCGACAAGCGGGCGTTCGTGGGCGACGGTCAGAAATACAACTGGTCAATCCAAGAACGTTGGTTTCCCACGTTCCGACCGATTGTCGATTTCATTCACGTCGTGGAGTACGTGTACGACGCGGCCAAAGCGCTCTGCCCTGATCCGGTCCAGCGCTGGACGCAATACGTGGCCTGGGCACGCGCGTGTTGGCAAGCAAACACCTGCCAGGTTCTTCAAGAGCTTTCGGAGCATCTCTCGGCAATGGCGGCCGACGAGCCCGGCTGCTCGGGCGAGGGACCGCGCCAAACCATCCAACGCACCCTGACCTATCTGACCAACAACGGCTCGCGAATGGACTATCCATGCTACCGGCGCGAGGGGTTGCCGGTCACCAGCTCGCTGGCAGAGTCCCTCGTCAAACAGATCAGCAAGCGAGTGAAGGGAACGGAGAAATTTTGGGACGACGGACCGCGGGGCGAAGCCATCTTGCAAATCCGAGCCGCGCTCATCTCCCAGGACAACCGACTGGCCCGGTTTATCCGTAACCGCCCCATCTGCCCCTATTCACCACGCTGCCGTCCGCTCCCGCTCAACTCGCCCCGCTAAAATAACGAACGGCTACTTACGCCCAGGAAAACGTGGCATTCTGGAAATAGCGTTCTACGGCCAAGGTGTTTGCTGCCGGCGCGCCGTTGGCCCATAATCGGGTGTCAGCACTTTCCGAAAGATATCGATCGAAATTCGAGGCGAACCATGATCTGCTTGGCCGCGATTTGCCGTTGGAAATGGCTTCTGGCCGTGATGGCAGCCGGACTATTGTTAGCAATCCCCACGGTTCGTGCAGCCGACTCGCAACTACCGGCCGAAACCGCATCCGGCAAGCTGGGCTCCCAGCCGCCACCCAAGTTCGATTCCGACGTGCTCGAACTGTTCGCCACCGACGCCCGCACCAAGATCGGCCCGGGCCAGCCCGGCGGCACGGCCCCCAAGGC
>DATJTR010000239.1:0-7685 GCA_035503215.1 Pirellulales bacterium | reverse complement strand
TGCCTAATTGCAAGTCGACCGTGTCGCCGCCGATGTACATTTGCGTCGCGTCCGTAGCGCCGTTCACCCAAGGCGTGTCATCCGTCACTTCCCAAGCCACATACAGATTGGCATCGTCCCAGGCCGCGGCCGAGCGAATCGCCGCATCGTCTTGCTTCTTGTAGCTGATGATCTGGGCGCCCCGAAAATCCTCATTGATATTCTCGGTGAACCGCGGCGTCATCTTTTTGATCGACGCATGGACCTTGCCGATGGCAGCTTGCAGTTCGTCGTCATGGAACGCTTGCGCCTTCTCGACGTCGGCCGTTGAAATGGAAATGCTGCCGCCAGACATGGCTCGCACCTGGTCCAGGCCGGTCACTTCGACGTTCCAGAAACCGGTTTTGCCGGCCTGCAGGTAAAGTTTGCCCTCCTTGGTGACGGCGATCGAGCCGCCAAAGTCCTCGCCTCCCGCCCCGCAAGGGCATTGGTCCATTCGCGCGCCGGGCACGGCTTTTTCCGGCCAGCGGACCTTCAGCGGATTCGGCTCGAAGAGATGGGTCAGATAAAAGCCTTCCTCGGTGAGAATGTGCCACTCACCGAAATTGGTGGCAATCACCCAGATGTTGCCGATCGGCTTGGGCAGCGCGGCGGCGCCGCACGGCCCGAACGAACCGCGAATCATTCCGACTTCGGCCGGTGGGGCGTTTTGCGTCCCGGCAATGTGCACGAAATTGTCGGGGTAGGTCCAGACTTGCTTCCCCGTGGCGATGTCGAAGCAGCGGTTCCAACCGTTCGCCGCCCCTTCCTGGCCCATTTCGAGCAGCAGACGGCCGTCGGCCGAGCCCAGGCCGAACGCAGGCAGTTTCACGGGATGCGCCAGATCGTACTTCGGCGCCCCGCACGCGGTGAAGCCACTGACCTTGAACTGAAAGGGCGTCGTTGGACTGGGCCCCAGGATCGAATAAAACGTCAGGTCGGGCGTCATGCCCATGTACCAGCCCGCGAGCCGGACCATGCCGTCAACCACGCTCGTCTCATTTGGCTGGCGCTGCCCATCGTCGTTCTCATCGCTCCAGAGCGCGGTCTTTGCAATCGTGTCCATGCGAGGCGGTGGTCCCGGGGCAATCGGAATATCCTTGCCCTCCTTGTCGATATAGGTGACCGAGGTCCGCAGTTTATACTGGCCATCTCCCAGGCGTTCGAAAATCTCGATCGCAGCGATCTCAAACGTCCAGCGCGTGGCCACGGCCAGGTACAGCCTGCCCCCCGGGCCGATGCCAAACCGCGAGACTTCCATGCCGTCGCGCGTGATCACGCCCAAACAAGTTGCCCGGCCCGTCGTGGGATCGATCCGCCATTCGCAACCTTGTCCCACCATCAAATAGGGATCTTGCGGGTTGATGGCTCCGCCTAGAGCGCCATAGGTCGTAGGGCCAAAGAATTCCTTCACCAGCCGGCCGGTTTTGGTATCCCAACAACTGAAGCGCTTGGGCACATAGTCACTCTCGGCAACCCACAGCTTGCCCTGAGCGTCGACCACTAGCGAGGCAATGAACGCCATGCCGTCCGACGTCCAAGGACCTACCAGTCTCCGTCCACCCGAGCGACCGATCGACCGGCCCGTGGGCTTGCCATCCGGGTCGAAGATCCGGACCTGGTTTTCCGGCTCGCGCAACCCCACGTAAATACGGCCCTGGCCGTCGAGAGCGACCGCCTGGGCGTTCTGCAAACCGCCGACAAGCGTCGCGGATTCTCCCGTATCCGGGTTGATCGTCAGGAGGGACTTACCCTCCGACACGACATAGAGCTTTCCGGCGCCGGCTTTGACGTCGCTCGGCCGGGCAACGTGAAGCTGTTTGATCAGCTTTCCGCTGCTGCCGTCGACCACCAGGATGGCGTCGGCCGCAGCGAAGGCCAGGTAAAGTCGGCCACCCTTGGCATCCATCGCGCTGGCGGCCTGCGGCTTCTTCGACTCGTCCCCCCAGAGCGTCTTGATCGCGAGAATCGCAGCGTCGCTTGCGGTCCACGGCAGATAGCGGCCGGTGGCGGCGTCCAATCGATAAAGCATTCCACTCGTTCCATCCGAGTCTTGGACGTACACGACGCCGCCGTCGACGGCCAGCAGTCCGGCGGCGGCCGTGCCACCACGAAAATTGTTCCACTGCACGTTGCCATCGAGGTCGCAGGCCAGCAGGGCTTTGCCCCCTTCGGACGCACTCCAGCCGAGATAGACTCTGTCGCCGTCGGCGGCGCACGCGGCTGGCACACCGTGGTCGCCACCCCAATTCGAAGTCGGTCCCGAATCCCACGGCGCGTTGCCTCCATTGGCGGCCCAACCGACCAGTCGCAGACCGATGCCTTTGTGCCAGATGGCGTCCCAAGAGTATTCGCCCACCGGCAACGGTTGTCCCGGCGAGTGCCAATTCATGGTGGTCAGCCCGTCCCAAAGCACCTCGTGCGTCCCCTTCGTGTAGAAGGCTGCGTTCAGCAATTGGCACACGGGCTGCCCGCTCCGGTCTTTGACGTTGAGCGAAATATGCCCATCCTCGGGCATGGTGAACGAGATCGCCTTGAATCCCTTGGGGGCCTTAGACTGGATGAGTCCGGTCCAATCGACGACGGGCCGGCCCTGCTCGAGTTTCACCGGAAATTCTCGCGCATCGCCCAACCGCAACGGCAACGGCTCGACCTTGCCGCTCGGCGCAAGCGTGGCATAGCCCCAACACTCGCTGTTCGTAAAGGTCATCACCCGGTTGGGCGGGACGCCGGGTTTGAAGTTGTCCTTCAAGGTCCCACGGCCGTTCTGGCCGACCGTGAAATTCAGCTCGATCGCCAACACGATTCGCTCGCCGGCCTGGGGGACATGCTGACCTTCCTTGAGTAACAAGCGCCAGGGAATGGCAACTTCTTGAACATAGCCCTTCGGTTGCGGTGCGCCGTTGGCATCGGCTGCACCGGGATTGATGAGAAACGCTTGCTGGGCCCCGTCGAGCTTCGCATTTTTCACGTAACCCTCGTTGAGCTGCTTGCCGTACTCGGTGACCATCACGTCGCCACCATCCTGTCCGTGCCAGCAGGTCCAATGCGAGGTTCGCTCGTTCGCGTCATCGGGATGGGTGATGACGCGGAATTGCAGACAGTCACCCCGAAAGCCATAGTCGCCGATCGTCTGGCCGGGATTATTCAAGGGCGTATCATCATTCCACCGCGCCAGAATGTAGAGATTGCTCGCGTCGTACATGGCGTGGAACCAGGTTGACATCGTCTGCCGCCGGTTTTCCACGTCGCCGCACGTGAACACGCCCGCCGAGAGGTCCCAATCGTTCGGGTTCCCATCGACGACGACTTTTCCCGGCGCTGGCAAAACGCGAATGCCGAGATTCTCGGTCTCGGTGGCGGTCAAGACGGCGACCCACAAGAAAACGATGACCAACGAAAGCAACAGCGGCAGCTCGATTTTGCGTTTCATGGTTGGGGTCGCCTTCGAGAGCGTAAAAACGTGGGGTGACGCAACGTCGCATTGGGGTCGTGATTGGGCACGTTCCCCGGAGCGCACTCAATATAGACGCCGTTCAGACGTGCCCCAAGCGATAGGTTTCCCAAATCCGGTCGGCACGGTTTGCTACGTCTTCGGCAAGCAGAGAATGAAATGAGCCGTCGACCTCAGGGATCGACGGCTCAAAAAACTGCGTGCGAGCGAACGTCGGCGCGATCGTGCGCCTCACCGGCGGTCCATCTTCACGAAGTGCGAAGCGAGCGCGGCGGCCGCCAGCGCCAAGGCCGCCTTGCCCAAAAAGCCGTGCAGCACGCCCGGGTGTTGCTGGCCGACTTGGGCCGCGGCTTTTCCGAACGCTTCCGGCTCGTTCTGCTGCGCGTAACGAGCGACCGTAGCCACGTCTTCAGCCTTCATCTCCTCGGGATCAGTCGTCTTCAAGCCGATTTGCCTGGCCAGCGTGGCCAGGTTGCCCGATCCAACGGCATCCCTCAATCGGTCGAGCAACGCCGTGGCGATCGAGCCCAACACGGCGGGATTCAAATTGCCCAACGGATTCGTGCCACCGACGCCCGGCGTCACGTGATCCGAATATTGCCGCGAATCGATCTGTCCAGCGACGCGCCCCAAGATCTGCTGAAGCTGCTGCGGGTCGATGTTTCGCAGCAGTTCCTCGAGCGAGTGCATGTCGTCCGAGCCTGGCGTGTCGAAGTTCCCTTGTCCTGCGGAGAGCCGCTGCAGGTTTTCGCTACCAACCGCGTCGGCAAGTTCTTTGAGCAAACCCATGGCCATGCCTCCTGCGATCTAACGGGTTCAATTGGTCGAAACCAGACGGTCGAAAACGAGAAACGTCAACTGGCCGTGCGACGGGTGAGCGCATGGTAGGCGATGAGCACGACCATTGCTCCGCCGACGGCGATCAGCAGGCTGTACAAATCGAAGCCGGTGACGCCTGCAAATCCGGCGAACTGAGCGATGAAGCCCCCCACCACCGCGCCGACAATGCCCAGCACGATGTCCATCGACATTCCTGCCCCTTGTTTGTTCACCAACCGGCTGGCAATGAAACCGGCGATGAGTCCGAGCACGAGCCAAGCCACGATACCCATGGTGCTGCCCTCCTATCTAAGAGATGAAACCGATCGGTTTGCGAGCGAGTGAAACCGTCGCGGCCGCGCGGGCTCTTGGCAGGGCGAAAGCCCGGAAGTGTCAACGGCAGTGCGCGCCGTCGCGATGTCCGTGAGCATACGCCTGCCGGAACGGTTTCGCAATCAGATGGCTGCGCGGCGAGCCCTGCCGGCGCCTCCTTCACCGCCGACTGCCGCGCTCAAAGAACGCGCGCAACGTCGCGAAACCGCAGGGCGCCCGATCGAACGCGCCGCGGCGGAATATTTGATTCTCGAGCCAACGTCGAACAAATGGCCGTTCAGACGAGCAAGCCGTAGGCTGGCTGTCGCTGGACCGGCGGAATCTCGCCGCAGGGACCGCAATACGCCGCGCCGCAAATCCCACCCCACGCTATGCCGCGACTACCGTCCCCTGGCCACCGCGCTCGCCTTGTTTGCCGCCGCCGCATCGCGCCGCTCTTCCGCCGGCTGTTTCAGTGGCGGCAACGTTGCCGGGTCGGGCGCGGCCAAGGTCTGCAGAAAGGCCAGCAAATGGTCGCGATCGCCGCTCGACAGCGCCAGATAGCGGTCAGCGGAATCGGAGGCTTCGCCGCCGTGAAAAGTGATCGCCTCTTCGACCGTCGCCGCCCGGCCGTCGTGCAGATAGGGCCCCGAATCGCGCAAGCCCCAAAGCGGCGGCGTCTTCCATTCCTGCAATCGCGTGTACGAGTCGGCCGCCACCGGCGTGGACGACTCGGGAGGCGGAGCCCCGATATAAGACGACCGCATCGGCACCCGCGGCGTGGCAACGGGGGCCGCGAGCAAGGACGGCATCGGATCGGCCAGGCGCGAACCCATGGCGTGGACCAACAGGTCGCTATAAATTCCTTTTACCTTGCCCAACGCCGGCCGGTGGCAAACGGCGCAGCCGACCGTGCGAAAGACATGCTCTCCCTCGTGCGCCGCCGCGGCTTCACGATGGTCGGCCGGTGACACGCGCCGCGGCATCGGCAAGCGGGAGACGAAGAGCGTCATCTCATTGCACTGCTTGTCGGTCAAATCGAGTGGCGTGAACTCCGGAATGTGGGGCGGCCGATTCCTCGCTGCCGACGGATCGATGGCCTGGGCATCGGTGCTGACTTGCAGCCCCAGTTCGTTGGCGCAGGCGCCGCGCATGAACTCGGCCAGCCTGAGCAATTGTCCTCGCCAGCCGAACCGGCCGACGAAGCGGCCATGGACTTGCGGATTCTCCAGGGTTTCGACAACCGCGATCCGCTCAATTTCGGCCTGGGGAATGGCGTCGATCAAGACTGCACCAAACAGCGGAGTCGTGTTCCGCTCGGCAAGCTTGAGTTCGATCCCGTCGACTTCGAGCGTCTTCACGGGGCCGGTCAGGTCCTTCGGCACAATGGTCCGCTTGCTCGGCGGCTCGCCGGCCGGAGCCTCGTCGCTTGCCGCGGCACCGAGCAGGCCGCGGCGAAACGCCGCGTAGCCGGGCGCATTTGCGCTGAACCGGTGGAGCACCACGCTGTTCCCAGCGCCGAAGCCGGGATGCAAATCCAGCAGGCGGGCTTGAAACGATTCGCGGCTCGCAACTTCGCCGGGCACAACGGCGGTGAGAATTACGACGTTGTTCTGATTCGGCCCGCCGCCGCCAATGCCGCCCAAATGGTGGCAGGCGATGCACGATCGCTCGTTGAACAGTGGCCCCAGCCCGTCGCCGGCAGCCTGTGGATCTTTGCCTGGCAGCCAAACGTGCTCGAACAACTCCTGTCCACGATCGGCATGAGCGGACTTGCTACCTTTGGCCGCACCCCAAGCGGAAACGCCCCACAGCGCCACGACGGCGAACGCAACGGCACAGCCGCAAACGCGCCCGGTTCGACGCATGATCCGCCTCCCGTCGAGGTTCCGGACTGACGGAAAAGAAGTCACTGCCCGCTCGGCAGCGCATTCTACTCCTCGGCCGTTCCCCCACCAAGGAAACTTGCTCCTTCAGTCAGGGCTGGCAGCGGCGGCCCGACGCGCCGTGCGGTTGAACGAAACGCGGTTTGGGCGTTTAATGACCCCATGGAACAACTTTCTACGCCGGCACTGGTGATCGATTTCGCCACGGTCGACCGAAATCTTCGCCGGCTGGCCGACTACGCCGAGCAGCACGACTTCGACGTCCGCCCGCACGCCAAAACGCACAAATCCAAACGCTTCGGCGCAGCGCAAATCGCCCTCGGTGCGATCGGCCTGACGGTTGCCAAAGTCGGTGAAGCCGAAGTGCTGGCCAGCGTGGCGGACGATTTGCTCGTCGCTTACACCACAGTGGGCCGCGACCCCGCCGCTCGGCTGGCCAACCTGGCCCGGCACAGCACAGTTCGGGTGGCGATCGATTCGCTGGAGGCAGCCGAAGTGCTATCGGCCGCCGCCCGCCGGGTGAGCGCCACGATCGGCCTGATGGTCGAAGTCGACGTCGGCCTCTCGCGTACCGGCGTGCAAACCCCGGCCGCCTCGCTCAAATTGGCTCAGCTCATCGATCGAACCGCCGGCGTGCGTCTCGACGGCATCTGCTGCTATCCCGGCCACATCTGGCAGCCGCCGGCCCAGCAGCAACCGGCGCTGTTGGCGGTTTCCGACCGGCTGGCCGAGGTCGTCGATCTGTGGGCCGAGCACGGGCTGGAAGCGCGCATCGTTTCCGGCGGCTCGACGCCGACCGCGTACCAATCCCATCTGATTGACGACCTGACCGAGATCCGCCCCGGCACTTATTTATTCAACGACATGAACCTGGTCCGCGGCGGCTTTTGCACGCTCGATGACTGTGCCGCCCGGCTGGTGTGTACCGTGATCAGCACGGCCGTGCCGGGCCAATTCGTGCTCGATGCCGGCAGCAAGGCACTCAGCAGCGACCGCTGCGTGCCGGCCCCCGACAGCGGCCACGGCCACATCTGCGAATATCCCGAGGCCCGCATCGCCCGGCTGAGCGAAGAACACGCCCAGGTCGACGCCCGCGATTGCCAGTCGCAGCCCAAAATCGGCGAGCAGGTGACCGTGATTCCCAATCACATCTGCCCGGCGATCCACCTGCAAGATTCGGTCTGGATCCGAGAGAC
>DATJTR010000238.1:0-7562 GCA_035503215.1 Pirellulales bacterium | reverse complement strand
CCTGGAACGCGCCCAGGAGAAAAAAGAAAAATTCGAATTTCCGGTGCGCTGGGGCATCGACCTGCAGTCCGAGCACGAGCGCTATCTCACCGAGAAGCACGCCAAGAAACCCGTGATCGTCATGAACTACCCGAAGGACATCAAGGCGTTTTACATGCGCCAGAACGACGACGGCAGGACCGTCGCCGCGATGGACGTGCTCGCACCCGGCATCGGCGAGATCATCGGCGGCAGCCAGCGCGAAGAGCGGCTCGATCGGCTCGACGCGCGCATCGCCGAGATGAGCTTGAACGCGCACGATTACGGCTGGTATCGCGACCTGCGCCGCTACGGCACCGTGCCGCACGCCGGCTTCGGCCTGGGCTTGGAGCGCGTGATTCAGTACGTCACCGGCATGACGAACATCCGCGACGTGATCCCCTTCGCCCGCACGCCGGGCAGTGCGGATTTTTAGCGAATCTCCGCAATTGCCCATCCTCTAAAGCCCCTCACGCGCGGGTCAGTTCCTAACGCCCTGGCTCGCTCGGCGTTTGGCCGAGTCGTGCATGCGCCGAGCCGCGCGCGGCGATTGACTACGCCGTGTCGCAGACGCTAACCTTGATCAAGGGAATTTGCCGCCGTTTCGGCAAGACCGGTTTGTCACCCCATCCTCCAACGGCACCGATCGAGGAGTGCGCTCGTGACTCAATGCAACCGCATCGACGTGCTTCGAAGGCTGGCACGCCGAGCGATTCCAGCAGGAATCACGCTGGCCGCGATTCTGGCCGCCAGCACGGCAGCACGGGCGGACGAACTGATCGTCAACAACTCCAACGCCGGCGCGGTGAGCGTGTTCGACGCGGCGAGCGGGGCGACGATCGACACCGCGCTCATTTCGGGTTTTGCCCATGCGCGTGGCCTTGCACTCTCGGGCCAAGACCTGTACGTGGTCGATAGTTTGAGTGCCACGCTGGGCGAGTATAATGTCTCGTCGGGTGCGCCGATCAGCGCGCCCCTCGTCTCGACGGGCAGTTACGGCGAACCCGAAGCGGTCGCCGTCTCCGGCTCGAACTATTACGTTTCGGGCTACGGCAATTCGTTCCTGAACGGCTATGGCCCCTCGGGACTCACTTTCAACGACACGACCAGTGCCGCCGAAGGCAACTGGGCGCTCGCGATCTCGGGGAATACCCTCTATGTTGGGGAGGCAACAACGTTCTCCGGGGCGGGCCACGACGTCATCGCCACGTACAACGCCACCACTGGGGCCTTGATCAACCCCGACCTGGTCACCGGACTGAGTTGGCCCGAAGGGATGACGATCGTCGGTAACAATTTGTACGTCGTGAATAATGCCGACTACACGGACAACGGCGAGCCCTCAGGCTCGGTGGGCTTGTACAACGCCTTGACCGGTCAGCCGATCAACGCCAGCCTGGTCACGGGGCTCTATCAGCCGACTGGGATTGCCGTCAATGGCAACGACCTTTACGTCGTCAGCGATCCAAATGCTCCGCTTTCGCAGTTTCCCAGCAACACGTCGGGCGTCATCGGCGAATACAACGCTACGACCGGAGCCACGATCAACGCCTCGCTCGTCACTGGGCTGAATGACCCGCAGGGGCTTGTCTATTTGCCCACCCCCGAGCCGGCCACGTGGATGATGCTGGTCGTGGGGGCCGCGGGATTGATGGCGGTCGCGGCGCGGCGCAAGCGCGGCAGCGTCTGATCGGCTTGCGCGCTTCGTGCTCTCGGCAGCGGCTGGGGCCGGATCCGCCTGGCCATTTTCTAGCCGATGTGCTGCGGTTCGAATTCGACCGCCGGGCGGCCGGGGCGCAGCATGCGGAAAATGATCCACCAGGCCAGCGCTAAGGTGGCGGCGCCCAGGATCATCAGCCAATCGCTCGATGTGTAGGAATAGTCGGTCATTGGCTTAAGGCGAAAGAGACCGTCGAATTGGCGAGCGACCGGGGCGGCGATTCCGGCCCCCCTGTCCTGCTCTGCCGCGGCTCGAATTCGATTCGCAAATCCCGCCGTAAACCCTAGGTTATGGGGGGTGCGATGTGGCTTTCGCCGCGGCGGGGGGGCGGGAAGACGCCGATGTGCTAGGGCGAGCATGCCGAGTTTGCGGCCGCGCGATCGCTACGACCGGCTCAAACGATTCGCGGCCGGCTTGCTTCGGCCGGCGCGATGAACGATGCTAGGCGGCATGAAAACACTGCTCGCCATTCTGGAACTCTTGGGTTTCTGCTCGCTGGGGGTCGCCGAGGAAGTGACGAAACTCTACGAAGCACGCACCTATTCGGCCGACTCGCCTGCCGAACCCGGCAAAAAACTCACCTTCCCTTACCGCTTGCTCAAGCCCGCGCACATCGAGCCGGGCAAGCTCTATCCGGTGGTGCTGTTTCTGCACGGGGCCGGCGAGCGGGGTGACGACAATGTGCTGCAGCTCAAGTATTTGCCCACGTGGTTGGCCAGCGACGAGAACCGGCAGAAATATCCCTGCTTCGTAATTGCCCCGCAGTGCGCCAGCGAAAAGAAATGGGCCGACGTCGATTGGAGCCAGCCCGACGCGGTTCCGGCGCGGGAGATGACCGATCCGATGCGGGGAGCGATCGGCATATTGAATGAAGTCGTGGCTGCGAATCCCGTCGACAAGCAGCGGATCTATCTCACCGGTTTGTCGATGGGGGGCTATGGCAGTTGGTGGCTGGCCGAAGAGATGCCCGAGCGGTTCGCGGCCCTGGTGGCGGTGTGTGGCGGCGGCGACGAATCGCGGGCCAGCCGGCTGGCCAAGTTGCCGATTTGGGCCTGGCATGGCGACGCCGACACGGCGGTGCCGGTCGAGCGCTCGCGGCGGATGGTGGCGGCAATCGAGCGGGCCGGCGGCAAGCCAAAATATACTGAGCTGAAGGGGATCGGCCACGACAGTTGGACTCCGGCCTATCACGGCGAGAACAACGCCCTGGCCTGGCTCTTCGAGCAGCGGAAACCGTGATCGGGCGTTGGACCTGATTGCCGCTTCACGCTGCGGTGCCTGGCGGCGGCTGGCGAGCTCCATCGGCTGCTTGGTGGCGGCTGCCGGCGTGATCTGATTCTGGTGTTTTTCCGGTCATGGCCAACGCCCGACAACGTCCCGTCGAGATGGAGCTTGACGAACTGATCGCGCGATTGCCAGTCCGCGAGACCCTGGCCGTGGTCACGTTCCTGGCAACCCGGCTGTGGTGGCTCACCTCTTGGCCGCATCCCGGCGGCCGGCCGGCGGAGTATTTTGCCGCCAAGGCGCTGGAGGGGATCGACAAGCACCAACTGGTCTATCGCGATTTCGTGTTCGAATATCCGCCGCTGGCCTGGTGGTGGGTGGCGGCACCCCGCTGGCTCGACTATCGGCGCGTCGCGTCAAACGCCTTGAGCGCGGAACAAGCGAGCGCCTTCCGAGCGTGGACGATCGGCTTGTTCTCCTTGGAGTTGTTCGTCGCCGACGTGGCGTGCTTCGTGCTCTTGTTCTTCATCGGCGGCAGGATTTCGGCGCGGGCACGATGGATTCTGCCGGCCGCTTATGCCTTGGTCACCATGGGGCAACCGCGTTGGATTTTTGACACGCTCGACATCGGCCTGGCGATGTTCTTTCTGGCGGCGATCGCCTGCTGGATCAAAGCGTCGGAAGCCGAGGCTGGCGCCCACTGGGCGCTGGCCAGCTACCTGCTGCTGGGACTCGGCGCGAGTTACAAGATCATGCCGGTGTTCTTCCTGCCGTTCTGGTTGCTGGCCGATTGGCGGGCCGGCACGCGTGTTGGGACGCTCGCCGGGCGGCTGGCAGTGTTCACCACGGCCGCCGTCGGACCCTTTTTGCTCTATGTTCCGGCGGCCGGTTGGAAAGCTTTTGACGTGTTTCGCTACCATGGCGAGCGCGGGATCAACGTGGAATCGACGTGGGGCGGGGTGATGTTGGCCGGCTCGTGGTTCGGCGTGCCCTGCGAGGCGATCGAATCGCACATGGCGTGCGACCTGGTCGGACTGCTATCGACGCCGTTCAACATTTTGGCGCGTCTCGGTCCCGTGGCCGCCATGGCGGCACTGCTCTACTGGTGCTGGCAGTGCGGCGAGCGGTTTACCCGGCGCTTGTCGATCGATGTGGCGATCCTGCTATTGCTCGTGAATGCGGTCCTGGCGAACGTGTATTGCTTGTATTACGCCAACTGGCTGTTGCCGCTGGCACTGGTTCTGGCGTGCGACACGTTCCCGCCGCGGTGGCAGAACTGGACGGTGCTCGCGCTCTGGATCGTGGCGCTCGTTTACCTGTCAGACTGGGTCGGCCTTTCGGATTGGATTCGCAAAAGCGACGGCCCCCATCTCAAGCTCAACCCCCAGATCGCGGTGGTGTCGGTCATGCGCTCGGCGTGCCTGGTCGGGGTGGTGGCGACGTTGGGCTGGGCCGCTAAGTCGCGTTGGCAGGGGCTCGGGCGTTGACCCCCGCGCGCGGCCATCGCTATAATCCAAACCCGTTGCCGGTACGGTTTTATCCACTCGGTATGGCGCCGTGCCAGCGGGCCGCGCGCTCACCCATCGGAGAGAGACTCTCATGGCTACTGCAAGTTTGCCGAAAGGTGTTCGGCACGACATCACTCGCTGCATCGGCAACACCCCGCTGGTGAAGCTCAACCGGCTGACTTCCGGCTGCGTCGCCACGGTGGTGGCGAAATTGGAAAACTTCAACCCGCTGTGGAGCGTGAAAGATCGCATCGGCCGGGCGATGATCGACGCCGCCGAGCGGGATGGCAAAATCAACGCCGACACCGTGATCATCGAGCCCACCAGCGGCAACACGGGCATTGCCCTGGCCTATGTGTGTGCCGCCCGGGGTTATACGCTCAAAGTCACCATGCCCGAGAGCATGAGCCTCGAGCGGCGGCGGCTGCTGAAGGCCTTCGGCGTCGAAATCATTCTCACGCCGGCGGCCGAAGGGATGCCCGGGGCGGTGCGTAAGGCGGACGAGCTGGTGGCCCAGAACAAGAACTATTTCATGCCCCAGCAGTTCAAGAATCCCGCCAATCCCGAAATCCATCGCAAGACGACTGCCGAAGAGGTGTGGTGCGACACCGACGGGCAGGTGGACTTCTTCGTGGCCGGTGTCGGCACTGGCGGAACGATCACCGGCGTGGGCGAAGTGCTCAAAAGCCGCAAGCCCGGGGTCAAAATCGTGGCCGTCGAGCCGGCCAACAGCCCGGTGATCTCGCAGCGCCGGGCCGGCCAACCGCTGAAGCCGGGCCGGCACACGATCCAAGGCATCGGCGCCGGCTTCATTCCCGACGTGCTGAACGTGAACGTGATCGACGACGTCGTGCTGGTGCAGGACGAAGACGCGATGGAAACGGCCCGGCAATTGGCCAAGCAAGAGGGCTTCATGTGCGGCATCAGTTGCGGTGCCGCCGCCTGGGCCGCGCTCGACCTGGCCAAGCGCCCCGAGAACGCCGGCAAGCTGATCGTCACGGTGCTGCCCGACCTGGGCGAGCGCTATCTGTCGACCAAGCTGTTTCCGGAATGACAGACGAGGGCCGAGTGGAACCACGCGTGTTCCGCGCCGCGCGCGGAAGCATTATCGTGCGCCCGGCGCGGCCGAGTTAGCCCGAAATGACAGCGAGGGTCGCGCGACGAAGAACCCTCACTTGCGCGTCGGGTTAGTTTTCGGACGTCGCGCCACGACGAAAAGCGCTCAACAGAAACCAACGGAGTGGGATGGTGACAGAGTCCGAAATCCTGGCGGCGCTCGGCAAAGTCAGTGCGCTGATCACCAGCGACCACATCGTTTACACCTCGGGCCGGCACGGCGAAAGCTACGTCAACAAGGACGCGGTCTATCCGCATACCGAGCTGACCTCGCAGCTTTGTGAGCAGATCGCCCGGCACTTCGCCCCGGCCGAGCCGGAAATCGTGGCCGCCCCGGCCTTGGGGGGCATCGTCCTCAGCCAATGGACCGCGCATCACCTGTGCCGGCTGCTTGGCAAGGAAGTGCTGAGCGTTTACGCCGAAAAGGTGACCGACGAGGCCGGATTCGTCATCAAGCGCGGGTACGACCAACTGCTGCGAGGCAAGCGCGTGCTGGTGGTCGAAGACGTGCTGACCACGGGGGGCTCGGTGAAAAAGGTGATCGAGCTCGTCGCCACGCTGGGGGGCCACCCGATCGGTGCTGGCGTCCTTTGCAACCGGGGAAATCTGCAGCCCGAAGATATCGGCGCTCGCGAGCTGTACGCGCTGGTCAAGGTCGACCTGGCGTCTTGGGAAGAGCGAGAATGCCCGCTCTGTGCCCGCGGCGTGCCGGTGAATTTGCAGGTGGGCAAGGGACGCGAGTTCACCGCCCGCCGCTCGGCGTAGTGGCCGCAGCCTGCTTCCGGCCGCGCTGGCGGCTCGCACGTGGATCAGGGAACGATCGATGCCACGTCCGAACACGCGCAAGATGAAGCCGGCACGAGAGCCGATCGAGCGGGCGGACTCTGTCGGTCGGTCAATCGAATGGAAACGGCCGCTGGCAGTATGCGCGGCAATTTGCGCCGCCATTTTCGCCGTCTTCTGGCAGACGACCGGATTCGGGTTTCTGAATTGGGACGACGGGACATTCGTCTACGCCGAGCCGCACGTCAGCGGCGGATTGACTTGGTCCGGCGTCGTTTGGGCGTTCACCGCTGGCCCCGCCGGCGAGTGGTATCCGCTGGCCATGCTGTCGCACATGCTCGATTGCCAACTCGTTGGCGTCGCGCACCCGGGCGTTCACCACTTCACCAACGTGGTTTTGCACGCGGCCGCGACGTGCGTTTTGTTTCTGGCCCTGCTGCGGATGACGGGCCAGCCTGCAAGCCCGGGCGCAACACCAGCGAGCGTTGCCCACAGGACAAAAGCGAGCGGCGTGAGGGCCGACGCAGGAGGGGCCGAGCGCAATAACACCGGCCCGAGCGCAACACCAGCGAGCGTTGCCCACAGGGCAAAAGCGAGCGGCGTGAGGCCCGACGCAGGAGGGGCCGAGCGCAACAACACCGGCCCGTGTGCCTGGGTGGCGGCCGTGTTCGCGGTTCATCCCTTGCGCGCCGAGTCGGTGGCCTGGATTGCCGAGCGCCGCGACGTGCTCAGCGGGCTGTTCTTTGCGCTCGTGCTGTGGACCTACGCCCGCTATGTCGAGCGGCCGGCGGCGGGCCGATATCTGGCCGTGGCCGCGTGCTTCGCCGCGGGGCTGATGGCGAAACCGATCGTGGTGACGGCCCCCTTGGTGCTGCTGCTACTCGATTGGTGGCCGCTGGGGCGGTTCGCGGCCGGCGCGGGGGCCGCACCGCGGCTGGTCGTGGAAAAGCTGCCGCTCTGCGCGCTCGCGCTGATCGCGATTGCCATTACGCTTACCACGCACTCGACCCAGAGGGAAAACGCCGACCTCGTGCGGCGACCATTGAGTGCGAGGCTGCTCGATGCCGGCGCCGCGTACGGCGACTACGTGGCCGCTTCGCTGTGGCCGGTCAACCTTTCTCCCTATTATCCAGCCGACGAGGCGGTGGCCGGCCTGGCGATCGCCTTGGGAATAGGAACCATTCTTTTGCTCG
>DATJTR010000237.1:0-3297 GCA_035503215.1 Pirellulales bacterium | reverse complement strand
CCGGGCTTCGGCATCGTGGCCGCCGTGCTCGGCATCGTGATCACGATGGGTGCCATCGACGGGCCGGTGGAAGAGATCGGCCACAAGGTCGGTGCGGCACTGGTCGGTACGTTCTTGGGAATCTTGGTCTCGTATGGCTTTTTGGCGCCCTTGGCCGGGCGGATGGAAGCGCTGGGGCTGGAAGAGCTGGCCTTCTTCCGCACGATCTCCAAAATCATTTTGGGCTTCGTGAACGACGTGCCGCCGAAGGTGGCCATCGATCAGGCCCGCCGCGGCGTGGCCAGCGACGTGCGTCCTTCGCGGGAAGAGCTCGACCAACTGTTCAAAGACGCCGAAGCGGCCTGACCCACGACGCGGTTGGCGCTGACTCCAGGATAAACGGAAGGGCAGGAAGCAAATGGCTGGCAAGGGTGGTGGTGCCTGGAAGGTCGCCTACGCGGACTTCGTGACCGCGATGATGGCCTTCTTTCTGGTGATGTGGCTCGTCTCGCAAGACAAGCCGGTCAAGGAAGCCATCGCCCAGTACTTCAACAATCCCTACGGCAGCGGCATGGTCGTGGGGACGAAGTCGGGCTCGCCGCTGCCGGGCAAGGATGGCGGCGCCGTTCCCACGCCCAAAGGCCCCCAGCGGGCCGCCACCGGGCACATTTCGGAATCGGCCGTCCGCATGAGCGACGATCCGGAAGAGCGTTCGCGGGGCAAATCGACCCTGCAGATGATGCACGACAAGAACCAGTCGGCCGTCGGCACGATCGTCCCCTTTGGCGGCGACTCGGCCGAACTCGAAGCCCGCGGCCGGCAGGTGCTGGACGAACTGATTCCCGATCTGCTCGGCAAGCTGACGAAGATCGAAATTCGCGGTCATGCGGCCGGGCGTCCGCTGCCACCGGGCAGTCCCTATCAAGACACGTGGCAACTGTGCTACGCCCGCAGCCAAGCCACGATGAAGTATCTTCTTTCGAAGGGGATCGAGCCGGTACGGATTCGCTTGAGCCAAGGGGGCAGCTACGAGCCGCCGCGCGTGGCGCGCGGCGAGAGCATGCCGAACCTCGATTCGCGCGTCGAAATCTACGTGCTCAACGAGCTGGTCAACGAGCCGACCGAATCGGCCAAGCCCTCGACGCGCGAGCCGCGCTCCAAGATCCCCAAGCCGACCGGCCAGAAGAGGACGCTAACCGACCCCGACGCGTAGTCGGTGACGGAGCGACTTTGAGTGCTGGGGTTCACTCTAGGCCGCTTCGAGCGCCTTGTAGACCCGTCCCTGCGCCTGGAGCCACTCCAGGTCATCGTGCTCCGCGTGCTCTTTGATTTGGCGGAGCAGTTCCACCGTTTCGGACTCGAGGCAACGCTCGCTCGGATCGTCGAGTGGAATGACCAGTTCGATCTCTACCGCGACCACATACCGGTCGGTTTGAACGAACCGCGTCCGCTTGGCACGTTCGCCCAGGATCCGGATGACAGGCCTCAATCGAGATAGCGTGCGGTAAACGGTATCTGGTCAGCATACCGCCGCGGCCGGCCGCTGCAACGCGAGAAACGACGCGAAATCGGCGCGATTTTGGTTGCGTGAGCGGCGACAGCAGTGCAAGATGATCGGGCGGCCTGCCGTCGCGGCACGGCTCGTGCGTTTTGCCCGCCCGCTTCACCCCGCTGGCCCCACGCGCATGACACCCCGCTTGTTATCCATCGTGCGAGCCGGTGCGCTCGCGGCCGCCTGCCTGACGACGACGCTGGCCCAAGCGTTGACGGCACCCTCGTTCGCCGAGTTCGACCGGCGAGCCAAGGCCGGAGAGCACCTGAACGTGGTGTTTTTCGGCGCGTCGCTCACGTGGGGAGCCAACGCCAGCGATCCCTTGCTCACCAGCTATCGGGCCGTGGTGGCCGATCGGCTGAGGGAAAAGTATCCCGAGGCACGATTCCGTTTCTGGGATGCGGCGATCGGCGGGACCGGTTCGCAATTGGGGGTGTTTCGCCTCGATCGCGACGTGCTGCGGCGCAAGCCTGACCTGGTGTTTCTCGATTTTTCGGCCAACGACGACATCGAAGACAACGATCGCGAAAAGCATTCCAGTTACGAATCGCTGGTGCGCAGGCTCGTTGTCGAGGCTCACGTGCCGGTCGTGCAGGTGATCTTTCCATTCCTCTGGAACATTCAGGCCGGCAAGTTAGAAAAGATGAAACGCCGCGACGCTCATCTGGCGATCGCCGAGGCTTATGGTACGGCCGTTGGCGATGCGATCGCACTGGGCAAGGAGCGCGTGGCGGCCGGCAAGACCACGCTCGAAGCGTTGTGGCCGCTCGATGGCGTGCATCCCGGCGACGCCGGCTACACGCTGTTTGCCGACGCGGCCTGGGAGGCCTATCTGGCGGCCGTCAAAGACGAACGCGTCTGCCACGCGCCCGCGAAAATGCTGTACGACGATACCTACATGACGCACGAGCGGCGGCGGCTGTCCACCATCCAGCCATTGCCGGCGGGTTGGCACGTCGCGCAGCCGAACGTGCTGTCGGCCTATTTCGACATGATGATGTCGCGCTGGCTCGAAGACGAAGTCGTGGCCAGCACGCCACCGGAAAAGAAAAAGAGCATCGCGGGCAAGAAACCGGCCGAGGCGGAAAAACCGGCGGATGCCACCGAACCATCCGAGAAACCCGGCCGTCTGGCCACGAAATTCCGCGGCGGCATGGTGCTGTTGTTCGGCGAATCGACCCCCAAATCGGTCAAATACCGCGTTTACATCGACGGCAAGCTCGTCGAGCACCGCGAGCGCCCCGAAGGGCCGCTGCTCGACGCGTTCGATGCCGGCCAGTTCGGCCGCCGGGCGGGCGGGAACGTGCATCATGTCCAGGTGATCGCCACCGGGCTCGATCGCACGGTCGAACACACGATCGAAATCGAACCCCTATTCGACGGACCGGATCAGGAACTGCGGCTGGAAAGCCTGTGCACGGCCGGAGGGCCTGCCACGCCGCAGGAAACGAAGACGGCGGCCGAACCGTGTGAATGCGAAAGCGATTCCTGACCCACCTGACGGCGCACCCTTCGCTGCGCGACGTGTTCTCACCCCCACGAGGAACCACGCCATGAAATGCCCGCTGATCGTACCGGTGTTGCTGTTGGCCCTGGCTGCCACGGCCCAGGCCACCGAGACCGAGAATCTTGGCCTGCAGATTCTGCCCGCCCCCGGCAAGGTGACGATCGACGGATCGCCGAGCGATTGGGACCTGACGGGAGGCATCTTCGTGTGTGGCGACGTGGAAACCGCCCGCGACAAGGCGGCCACCTGGTACTACGCC
>DATJTR010000236.1:0-3096 GCA_035503215.1 Pirellulales bacterium | reverse complement strand
CCACGGGCAGCAACGAAAACGCGGCTCAAAACCAGTTTGAGCCGCGCCGCGGAATGTGCTTGCTCGTCCATATCGACCTGCGTCGCTGGCGGCGGCGAGAATCCGATTACCGCGAGCAACACCCGATCTTACTCCACTTTCCACGTCTCACCGCTAGAGAACAACGTGGCCAATTGGCCAGGGCCGCGAGCTTTGCGAGCCTGCGTAATCTGCTCTTCGAGCTTGTCCTCGTAGCAAGGCGCATCGACGGCCCGGAATACGCCGATCGGCTCGGGAAACTCGGGATGCCGCATCCGACTGAGCAGGTACGCCAGGCTCGGTTCGGGGGCCCGTTCGTCGTGGAACAGCAAGTCGTCTTCGTTGATCCCCTTGCCCAGGCTGACAATCTCGGGGTTCATGCCGTTGAGCCGGATGCCCTTGTCGCGATTTTTACCGAAGATCAACGGCTTGCCGTGCTCCAGTTCGAGAATCGTGTCGCTCTTCGTTTCTCGGCCCGTGGCGTAGTCCCAAGCGCCATCGTTGAACACGTTGCAGTTCTGATAAATCTCGATGAACGACGTGCCTTTGTGTTCGGCCGCTCGCTTGAGCACCATGCCTAGGTGCTTCAGATGGACGTCGATCGAGCGGGCCACGAAGGTCGCTTCGCAGCCGATGGCAATCGACAGGGGATGCAGCGGATTGTCGATCGCTCCCATGGGTGTGCTCTTGGTCACTTGTCCCAGCGGCGAAGTCGGCGAGTATTGTCCCTTGGTCAAACCATAAATGCGGTTGTTGAATAGCAGGATGTTGATGTCCAGATTGCGGCGGATGGCGTGCATCAGATGATTTCCGCCGATCGACAAGGCATCGCCGTCCCCCGTGATGACCCATACCGAAAGATCGGGGCGCGAGGCCTTAAGGCCCGTGGCCACGGCCGGCGCTCGGCCGTGAATCGAGTGCATGCCGTACGTGTTCATGTAGTACGGGAAGCGGCTGGAACAGCCAATGCCTGAGATGAAGACGATCTTTTCCGGTGGCACGCCGAGCGTCGGCAACACCTTCTTCATCTGCGCGAGAATCGCGTAGTCCCCACAGCCCGGGCACCAACGAACTTCTTGATCGCTGGCAAAATCCTGGGAGGTCAGGACCGGCAACACAACCTCGGTACTCATGGCAGTATTCCTTTGGCGGATAACGTAAGGGACTCTCGCTGGGTCGAATCGAAATTCACCACGCACGCACTCAAGAGGCCTCGTCTAACAGCTCGCGGATCTTCCGCGTGATTTCTCGCACCGTGAACGGCTTGCCTTGAATCTTGTTCAGCCCAACCGCGGGGACCAGATACTCACCGCGAACGAGCAACCGCAGTTGTCCGCGGTTCAACTCGGGAATTAGCACGCGGTCGTATCGTTTCATGAGATCGCCCAAATTGGCGGGCAGCGGATTGAGCCAACGCAAATGGGCGTGAGCCACCGCTTCGCCGGCGGCGACCAGATTTCGCACGGCCGTGGCACACGCGCCGAACGTTCCGCCCCAGCTCAGCACCAGGAGCCGTCCGGTTTCGGGCCCCGTTACTTCTTGCGGCGGCAATTCGGCGGCGATCCCCGCCACCTTGGCCGCCCGCAACTGGACCATGTGCTCGTGGTTGATCGGGTCGTAGCTGACGTTGCCGGTGACGTCCTGCTTTTCCAGTCCGCCCAAGCGGTGCATCAGCCCAGGCGTTCCCGGGATCGCCCAGGGACGCGACAGCCGCTCATCACGGGCATAGGGCAAAAAGCCCTCCTCCCCGTTGATCTTTCCCGCGGGATGCTCGATTTCGATCGTCTCCAACTGCGCGATATCGGGAATGAGCCACGGCTCGGCACCGTTGGCGATATAGCCGTCGCTCAGGATCATCACCGGAGTCATATAGCGGGTGGCCACCCGCCAGGCTTCGCGGGCCACGTCAAAGCAATCGGCCGGGCTGCGGGCTGCGATCACCGGCAGCGGGCATTCGCCGTTGCGGCCGAACAGAGCTTGCCACAGATCGGCCTGTTCCGTCTTGGTCGGCAAGCCAGTGCTCGGTCCGCCGCGCTGCACGTTGACGACGAGCAGCGGCAATTCGGTCATCACGGCCAGTCCGATCGCTTCGGTTTTCAGGGCGATCCCCGGCCCGCTGGAGGCGGTCACACCCATCGCGCCCCCGAACGACGCGCCGATGGCCGAAGTCACCGCGGCAATTTCGTCTTCCGCCTGGAAGGTACGGATACCGAAATTCTTGTGCCGCACCAGCTCGTGCAAAATGTCGCTGGCCGGCGTGATCGGATAGCTGCCGTAGAACAGGTCGCAACCGCTCCGATCGGCGGCGGCGATCAAGCCCCAGGCCAGTGCCTGATTGCCGGTGATGTTCCGATAGACTCCCGGCGGCAACTCGGCCTTGTGGACCGAGAAATGGCTGGCCATGGCGTCGGTGGTTTCGCCATAGTTGAAGCCGGCGTGCAGCGCCCGGCGGTTGGCTTCGGCCACGGCCGGGCTCTTGCCGAACTTTTCGGTGATGTAGCGTTCGGTCGGCTCCAGCGAGCGGTCGTAGAGCCAGAAGGTCAGGCCCATTGCGTAAAAATTCCGACAACGGTCGGCTTCCTTTTGGCTGAGCCCCAATCCTTCGACCGACAATCGCGTCAGCCGGGTCATTTCGACCGGAAACAGTTGATAGCCATCCAAGCTGCCGTCTTCGAGGGGATTGGTCACGTAGCCGGCTTGGGCCATTCCCTTTTCGTCGAAGGCGTCGCGGTTGACGATCAGAATGCCTCCGGGAACCAGATCGGGCAGATTGGTCACCAAAGCGGCGGGATTCATCGCCACCAGGGCGTCGACCTGATCGCCAGGCGTGAATATCTCGCTACTGGCAAAGCGGATTTGAAACCCGCTCACCCCTGCCTTCGTGCCGCGCGGCGCGCGGATCTCGGCCGGAAAGTCGGGAAACGTCGCCACATCGTTTCCGGCCAGGGCCGAGGTATTTGTCAGTTGCGTGCCGGCCAACTGCATCCCGTCGCCCGAGTCGCCACAAAACCGCACCGTCGCCGCATCGAGCTCGCGAAGCGGCTTATTGCTAGTCAATGTCGCCATCGATTGCGCCTG
>DATJTR010000235.1:0-3994 GCA_035503215.1 Pirellulales bacterium | reverse complement strand
TGTGATAGAGCTGGATGAAACGCACGCCCCGTTCAGCCAGCCGCCGGGCCAACAAGCAATTCGAGGCGAACGATCCATCCCCGGGTTGGCAGCCATATAATTCGAGCGTTTGCGCCGTTTCGCCATGAATGTCGACCAACTCGGGCACGCTGGCCTGCATCCGAAACGCCATTTCATATTGCGCGATCCGGGTGGCGATCTCGGGATCGGCCACGAGCGATTCTTCTTGCCGATTCAGCGCGTTGATCGCGGCCACGTCGGCCCCTTGCTGCTCACGGGTGATGCCGCTCGGATTACTGAGATACAGCACCGGATCGCCTTTGGCCCGCAATTGCACGCCTTGATACCGGCTGGGCAGAAAACCGCTGCTCCACTGCCGGGCGGCAATCGGTTGGTTCTGGCCGCCGCGGCCGAGCGACGTGAGCACGACAAAACCGGGAAGATCCTCGGCTTCGCTTCCCAGTCCATACGTGATCCACGATCCCATGCTGGGTCGGCCCGCGATCTGCGAGCCGGTGTTCATGAACATGTGGGCCGGATCGTGGTTGATCGCCTCGGTGGTCATCGAGCGAATCAGGCAAATCTCGTCGAGCACCGAGCCGATCTGCGGAAACAGAGCGCAGATTTCCGTTTCGTTCCGACCGAATTTCGCAAACGGATGTTGGGGTCCGAAGCAAACCAGCTTGGCTCCCTGAAGCTGGGCCAATTGTTGCCCTTTGGTCATGCTCTCGGGCATCGGCTGGCCGTTCATCTCGGCCAACTTGGGCTTGGGATCGAACGTCTCCAAGTGCGAAGGACCGCCCGCCATCGTGAGCCAGATCACTCGTTTCGCCTTCTGCGGCAGCGGCAAGCTCGTCAGCGTGCCGCGAGCAGGCTCGGCCATGAGCAACCCCGGCCGCAACAGCGACGCCAGAGCCACGGTCCCTAGTCCTTGAGCCGACTTGAGGAACGCCCGCCGCGAAATCGTGGGAAAGGGTGGGATGCGCATGGCTCACATTCGCGTGATGGTTTCGTGGAGGTTCAAGATCACTCGAGCAACATGCGTCCAGGCAGCCAATTCGGCCGGATCGAGTGATTCGGCCAGCGGAGCGTTGCCGGTTTTCACCAGCGCGGCTGCCGCTTGCGGGTCAGCGCGATAAGCGGCCAATTGCTGGGAGAGCAACTCGGCGATCGTGACCAATTCTTCGGCCCGGGGCGCGCGTTGGAGGGCCCGCTGCCAGGCCCAGCTGAAGCGCTGGTCGCTCGTGCTGCCCCCTTCGCTAAGAATACGCGTGGCAAACACCCGCGCTGCCTCGACGTACGTGGGGTCGTTAAGCTGCACGAGCGCTTGCTGCGGGATGTTCGATCGGCAACGCTCGGCACAACACTCCTCGCGCGGCGGCGCATCGAATGCCAGCAGGCTGGGATGCAGGAAGGATCGCTGCCACCAGGTATACAGACCGCGGCGGTACTGATTAGCCCCCGCGTCGGCAACGTATTGCCGCGTGGGAAAATTCAAATTCTCCCAGTAGCCATCGGGCTGATAGGGCTTCACGCTGGGGCCACCGATCTCGGCCGCAAGCAAACCCGATATCGCCAAGGCATTGTCGCGGACCAACTCGGCATCGATTCGCTGGGCGTTCTGCCGGGCAAATTCACGATTGTAGGGATCCGACGCCACGAGTTCCGCGGTCGGAGTCGACACCTGCTTGTAGGCGGAACTGGTCACGATCGTGCGGATCATGTGTTTGGTGTCCCAGCCGCTGTCCATGAATTCGCAAGCCAGCCAGTCGAGCAACGCCGGATTCGCCGGCGGTTCCCCCTGTGCTCCCAGGTCGTCAAGCTTCTTGCTCAGGCCCGCCCCGAAAAGTTGCCCCCACAGGCGATTCATCGTCACTCGGGCCGTCAGCGGATTGTCGCGCGAAATCAGCCACCGGGCCAGATCGAGCCGATTCAGCTCACGCCCCTCGATCTTCGGCTGCGGCAGATAGTGGGGCAGGGCGGGCTGCATCACTTCGCCGCTTTCGTCCATCCAATTGCCGCGCGGCAAGATGCGAACGGTGCGTTTCGCTGCGCTGCTGGTGCTGACCAGGCATTTCGCCAGCGAGTCGTAATACTCTTTTCGCTGTCGCTCGGCGTCGACGACATGCACCCGCTCGGCCTGATAGAGTTTCGTGGCTTTCGTGCGAAAGTAGTTCTGAATTTGTTGCTTCTCATTCGGATTGCGGGCCACCGCCTCTTTCTTCAGCAACTCGGTCACTTGCTCGGCCGTTTTCTTGTCGGCCGGGCTGACCTTGGCTTCGGGTGCAAGCTCGGGCAGCACGATGCCGTACGTTGCGACGTCGTCTTCCCACTGCTGCTGCGCGGCATCGACGAGCGGCACGATCGCCTCGAATTTCTTCTTGGCGTCGGCCTGTTCCGCGTCGAGATCGGCCAGCTTCTTCTCTTCTTCCGCCGAAGCCACGATCATCCCGTCTTCACGCCGGCCAATGATCGGCTCCTGAATGTCGGAAAAGAAAGCGCCCAGCGCGTAGAAGTCGCGGGTCGTGAAGGGGTCGAACTTGTGATCGTGGCACTGGGCGCAGCCGGTCGTCTGCCCCAGCCATGCCGCGCCGATGGCCCGCACCCGATCGGTCAACATGCGTGCTTCGTAATCCTTGGGTTGGGCTCCGCCTTCTTCGGTCGAGAGCAACAAGCGATTGAAGGCCGAACCGATCCGCGTTTCGCGGCTGGCGTCGGGCAAGAGGTCGCCGGCAATCTGCTCCAGTGTAAATCGGTCAAAGGGCTTGTTGGCGTTGAACGATTGGATGACCCAATCCCGGTAGGGCCAGACATTGCGCGGCGTGTCGCTGTGATAGCCGATCGTGTCCGCGTATCGCACCACGTCCAGCCAGCCCAAGGCCATCCGTTCGCCGTAGTGCGGGTTGCTCAGAATCCGCTCGACCAGGTCGTCGTAGGCGCGGGGCGAGCCGTCATTTAAAAACGCCTCGACTTCCGCGGGGGTCGGCGGCAAGCCGAGCAAATCCCAGTACAACCGGCGAATGAGCACGCGGCGATCGGCCTCCGCCGAAGGTTTCAAGCCGGTTTCCGCCAATCGACGGCGCTGCAATGTGTCGACGCCGTTTTCACCTGGTGGAATCGTCGCCTTGACCGGCGGCTCGTACGCCCAATGCTGCTGATATCCGGCTCCTTGGGCGACCCAGCGCTCGAGAATCTCTTTTTGCCGTTCCGAGAGTTTTTTGTGCGAGTCGGGGGGCGGCATCATTTCGTCAGGATCGCTGGACAGGATCCGTTTCACGAGCTCGCTTTCCCCCGGTTTCTCGGCCACGATCGCGCCGCTCTCCACCGCCTCGTCGCGCTCGTCGAGCCGCAACTCGGCCTTGCGGTTCTTGGCGTCGGGACCATGGCAAAAGAAACAATTGTCCGACAAGATCGGCCGCACGTCGCGATTGAATTCGATTTTCGCCGGCACGGGCGGCTCGAGCGCTTGGATGCGAGCGGCAGCGCAAAAAATCAGTGCGCCGGCAACGAACAAAACCGAAAACAGCGGCCTGGTGTCAGAATGCATCGTGCGGATCTCAGTATTCGAGCGCTAGGTGGGTCACTCTCGGCGGGATCGAACGATCAACGATCCATCATGCATGATGGAACCGTGCCAGGGAAGTCCCGGCCGCTGGCGAAATCGGGGGCCAGCCGGCCGTGACACGCGGAAAAACGCTCCCGTTCCCTTGCTAAAAAAACCCCGCACTTGCGCGCCGCTGGCGAGGGGTGCGAAGCGGCGCTAACGAATCGCTAGTTTCTTCAACATGGCGGCGGTGATCGCCTGCCGCGTCGTCAAGATTTCCGCCCAGGGATCTCGGTTTAGCCGCGCCAAGCGAGCGGGCAAATTGCGAAGCGTGAAATGGTCCGATTTGATCCGGGCGTTCAGCTCCTCCCAACCGATCGGCAGGCTGACCGGAGCCCCGGCCCGCGCCCGTGTCGAGTAGGCGGCAACCGACGTCGCCCCACGATCGTT
>DATJTR010000234.1:0-4714 GCA_035503215.1 Pirellulales bacterium | reverse complement strand
CGCGAGGCGCGGCCGGCACGGCTGGTGATTTTTGGCGAGGGGGCGCAGCGCGGCGAGATCGAAGCCCTGCGCCGCCGCTTGGGCCTCGAAGCCGACGTCGATCTGCCCGGCGCCACGAGCAATCCCTACGCCGCCATGCGCCGCGCGTCGTTGTTCGTACTGTCCAGCCGTTCCGAAGGGTTGCCGACCGTGCTGGTCGAAGCCCTGGCCTGCGGCTGCCCGATCGTCTCGACCGCCTGCCCCAGCGGCCCGGCCGAAATTCTCGACGGCGGCCGCTTCGGCATCCTCGTTCCCCCCGAAAATCCGCAGGCCCTGGCCGTAGGCATTTTGCGCGCCTTGGATCAAACGTGGGATCGCGAAGAACTGGTGCATCGCGGAGCGCAATTCTCCGCCGCCGCCTCGCTGCGGCAATACCTGGCCATTCTCAACGCTTCGCCGGCCACGACTGCCGCGGCGGCATGAACGGGAGCGCCCTATGACCACTTCGTCAACATTCGAGCCGCACGTCGCTCCGCCACGCAAGACGGCGCTTCCGGCTGCCGTGCCCGCCGAGGTCGTTATCGACGACGATGCCACTCCCAGCGGCGGACTGGCTTTGCTGGGCATCATCGGACTCGGTCTCGCAATCCGCCTGGCGTTCTTCGCCGCCATGTATCATGCCAGCGGCAGCATGATGGCGGCACACACGACCAACGGCACGGCAATGTATCTGCGGCCGGCCCAAGCGCTGTTTCATACCGGCGCGCTCACGGTCGACGGCGCTCCCGAAATACTTCATCCCCCCGGCTACGCCTTTTTCTTGCAGGCCGGCCTGTGGACGGGCCACGTCGAAGGCGTCACGCTCGCCCTGCAACTGCTGCTGGCCGCCGGCACGATGTGGCTCGTCTACGACATCACGCTCACCTGGACCGAGCGCCGCGGCGCCGCCCTGGCAGCCACGCTGCTGGCCGCCATCGAACCGATGTCGATCGTCTTCTGCTGCCTGCTGATGACCGAGACGCTGTTCACTTTCTTGTTCGTGTTGTCGCTCCAGCGGCTGATGCGCTATTTCCGCACCAGCGAGCTCGTCCCCCTGGCGCAAGCCGCGTTGATGCTGGCCATGGCCACCTTCGTGCGGCCGGTCAGTTACTATCTGCCCACCGTCCTGGCCGCGTTCGTCGCCGGCCGCCTGGTGTGGCAGCGAGCCGGCACCTTGCGGGCACTGGGCCATGCCGGACTCTTCTGGCTGGTCAGCATGGCGCCGCTCATCGCCTGGCAGGCCCGCAACTATTCCGAGACCGGCTACTCCGGCTTTGCCGCGATCGCCGATCTGAATCTCTACTTCTTTCACGGTGCCTCGGTCCTGGCCCACGAGCGCGGCCAGCCGATGGACGTGGTGCAAACCGACCTGGGGCTCTCGTCGCGCGAGCGGTTCGAAGAGCTTCATCCCGACTTGCCGCCGGCCGACCAGGGAGCCAAGTTCCGCTTCATGCATGCCGAGGGCGTGCGGCTGGTGCGCAGCGATCCGCTGGCTTTCGCCAAAACCTATCTGCGCGGCATCGCGGTGCTGCTGCTGAACCCGGGCGCCTCCGAAATGCTCGATGCCCTGCGCTCCTATCCGACCGATCGGCCAGCCCGGCCCGTGAACCTGGGACTGCTGGGAATCGCCAAGCAAATGCACGACACCGCGCCGCGGCTGTTCTACAGCAACCTGGTGCTGCTGGCCGGCCTGGGCGTGACCTATCTGACCGCCGCCTGCGGACTTTTGAGCCAGCTCCGCCGCGTCTCGTGGCGGCTGGTGTCGCTCGTGACCGCGGTACTGTATCTGTTGGCCGTTTCCGGTGGCACGCAATCGGTCACGCGGCTCCGGCACCCGGTGATGCCGCTGGTAATCGTGCTCTCCGGCATCGGCATCGCCCAACTGGCCGCCTGGCGGCAGCGCCGCCGATCGGCGCAAGGGCCGGCAAATCAGCCTGCCACCATTCCGCATCGTGCGGCAGCTTAACGCTCCCTGCTTCTCGCCACGGGTCGTTCGCCCCAAACAAATCGCGTGCTCGAATCCGCCAAACAAGAGAATCGTTTGATGGCCAGCTCCGCCGTGTCGGTAAGCTCAGCGTTGGCATCCTCAGCGCCGGCAATCGCCACGCCCCGCCGCCCGACGATCGGCCTGGCCTGCGTCTTGCTCGTGGCGCTCGTGATTCGCGGCGGATTGTTCTTTGCCGCCTGGCACGCCGCCCCCGATTTTCATTCGCTGCTGACCGGCGATTCGCCGACCTATATCGGTCCAGCCAAAACGCTTTTGTCCGAGGGAAGTTTTCTGGCGGGCGCAGTTCCCGAGGGCGCTGTGCCCGAAATCTATCGCACCCCCGGCTATCCGCTGTTGCTCACCGCCGGCCTGGCTGCTGGTCACCTGGAACTGGTGACCGTGGCGATTCAAACCCTGCTCAGCCTGGCCAGCATCCTGCTCGTCTATCGCCTCGCCCACCGTTTGACCGGCAGTGCCTCGGCCGCCCTGGCGGCCAGCGGCCTGGCGGCCGTCGAACCGCTGTCGATCATTTACACGTCGCTCGTCATGCCAGAGACGCTGTTTACGTTTCTGTTTCTGGCCTCGACGGCGCTGCTGTTGCGATATCTCGATCGCGATTCGCTGCCGGCGCTCTTCGGCTCGGCCTTGCTCTTGGCCGCGGCGACGTTCGTCCGCCCGATCACTTATTATTTGCCACCGCTGCTATTGTGCGTGTTGGCGGCTCGGGCAATCCTCGGCCGTGGCGGGGCAGGGCAGGGGAGCGCGAATAATGGGGACGCCTCGCTCGCCTCATCGCGATCTTCGCGTTCCGGCCGCCTCGGCGGCTGCATCGCGGCCGTCGGATTCGGATTGGTCGCGTTTGCCCCTTGTGCCGCTTGGCAGGTCCGCAATTACGTCGAGACCGGCTACTCGGGCTTCACCGGCATCCCGGAGTGCAATCTCTACTTCTCGCAGGCGGCGTCGGTTCTGGCCCGGCTGGACGGCAAATCGATTCAAGACGTGCAGGCCGAGTTGGGCCAATACGACGACCAGATGCTCGCCGCGCTACACGGCCCCGAGCAGGCGGCCACGATCCGCCGCCTGGGTGCCGAGGGCCGAAAAATCCTGGCCGAGCATCCGCTCGACTACGCCAAAATCCATCTCCGCTGCATGCTGATCTGGCTGCTCGATCCGGGCGGATCCGACCTCTTGTGCCTGCTCGATCGCCATCCAGTCGCCGGCGGCGGCTTGCGTCCGCTGAACAGCGGCGTGACTGAAATGTTCGCCCGCCTGCAGCGCGACAATCCCGAGTTGCTTTATGCCACGCTGGCGCTCGCCACTGGGCTGGGATTGGCCTATTGCTGCGCCGCGCTGGGGCTTTTGGCCGTGCTGCGACACTTCACCTGGCATTGGATCTGCCTGTTCGTGCCGGCCGCTTATTTTTGGCTGCTGGGTGGCACGCTCGGTTGTGCCCGCCTGCGCCAGCCGGTGATGCCGCTGGTTTGCCTGTTGGCCGGCTGGGGCCTGGCAATCACGATGGCCTGGTTCCGCCGGCGCCGGACTTCGGCCGCGCCTGCCGCCCGCTCGATTCCGCCCCGACGGTCGCCCGCCGTGCAGCAAGCGGCCTGAACGCTGCTCTCGCGGGGACTGTCCCAAATTTGCGACACACACCGTCCGTAGGACGGTCGCGGAGCAAATTGGGACTGTCCCCCTTCCCCTGTCCGACTCGCAAGCGTCCGACCGGCCAAACCGATATTCCGCCGCGGCAGCGTTTTCCGTACCATTCCGCCCCGCCCGCACTCTCACGGTCGGGCCTGGCCGCCGCACATCGAGCTTACCGTCACGGAGGAGAAGCGATGGATTCGCAAACCGCCACGCTGCGCCACTTGCGTTTTGACGCCGCCCAGAATTCGGACGCGGCCCAGGTCGAGCTCACCGTGGTCATGCCCTGCCTGAACGAGGCCGAAACGATCGAGGTCTGCATCGCCAAGGCCCAGTCGGCCTTCGCGGCCCACGGCCTCACGGCCGAAGTGGTCATCGCCGACAACGGCAGCACCGATGGCTCGCAGGCCTTGGCCCGCCGGCTCGGCGCCCGCGTGATTCACGTCGAACGCAAAGGCTACGGCAGCGCCCTGATGGGGGGCATCGCCGCCGCCCGCGGCCGCTACGTCATCATGGGAGACGCCGACGACAGCTACGATTTCACCTCCATCATGCCCTTCGTCGAAGAGCTCCGTGCCGGCCAGCAACTGGTGATGGGCAATCGCTTCCGCGGCGGCATCCAGCCCGGCGCGATGAAGGCCCTGCATCGTTATCTCGGCAATCCCGTGCTCACCGGCATCGGCCGGCTGTTCTTCGGCAGCCCTTGCGGCGATTTTCATTGTGGTCTCCGCGGCTTCGACAAAAGCGCGATCCAGGATCTCGACCTACGGACCACGGGCATGGAGTTCGCCAGCGAAATGGTGGTCAAAGCCACGCTCGGCAAACTCCGCGTCAGCGAAGTTCCCACCACGCTTGCGCCCGACGGCCGCAGCCGCCCGCCCCACCTGCGTAGTTGGCGCGACGGCTGGCGGCATCTCCGCTTCCTGTTGCTCTACAGCCCGCGCTGGCTGTTCCTGTTGCCCGGCATGGCGCTGCTTTTGGTCGGCTTGCTGACTGGCTTGTGGCTGTTGCCGGGCGCCCGCACCGTGGGAGGCATCGGCCTGGACGTCAGCACGCTGATGTACGCCG
>DATJTR010000233.1:0-5827 GCA_035503215.1 Pirellulales bacterium | reverse complement strand
AGAACAGCACCCCTTCGACGATGATGAAAATCCCTGCCGTGACGGCGAACACCAGCCAGGTCAACTGGCGGATCGCCTCGGCCGAAGACGATGCCGGCGAGAAGATCGAGAGATTCTGAGTGTCGGATTCGGCCCACGCCAAGGCGGGGGTGCTTGCCAGGAGAAAGCCGGCACACGCCGCGTAGCGCACGCCACGACAGCGCTTCACGGCGCATGTCGCTTTACGCCAAAGCGTCCAGGCTCGCAGCGCCGCATGCTCCATGGCCCAACATCCTGCTGGTGACTCGTCCTGCCCGCTTCCCGACGGTTGCCGGCCGCACCGCCACCGCGCGTCACCGGCGCGGGCCATCTTAGCAAATCCGTGCCGAGTCGTGCCCCCTGCGAGGGAGAAAATATCCCGGTCGCCGAGCAACCGCCAGGCGGGCGGCAAACCGCCCGCGGATTTGGTAACATGAGCGGCGCCCGAAGGGCAGGCCGGCCTGCCGTGGTCGTTCACAGGTCGAATTCCTGGGGTGCAAGGAAATTGCTTCCTATGTCCGATGTTCCGCACGTTCCGCTCGATGCCATTGCCCGCCGCGCGCTCGAGTACGTCACTGCCGGGGCCGTCGTGGGCTTGGGCACCGGCCACGCCGCCACGGCTTTCATCGAAGAACTGGCCATGCGAATGCGGAAAGGGTTGCGGGTCCGCGGCATCCCCACCTCGCAGGCCTCGGCCGAGCTGGCCATCAAGCTCGGCATCCCGCTCACGACTCTCGAACAAACGGCCGCCATCGACGTCGACGTCGACGGAGCCGATGAGGTCGATCCCGACGGCAATCTGATCAAGGGTTACGGCGGCGCGCTGGTCCGCGAGCGGATCGTGGCCGCCAGCGCCAAGCGATTCGTGATTCTGGTCGGCAACGAAAAACTGGTCGACCGGCTCGGCAGCCACGGCAAGCTGCCGGTCGAAGTGGTGCCGTTCGCCTTGCCGCTCTGCCAGCGGTCGCTGGCCAGCCTGGGCTACGAAAGCCAGGTCCGGCTGAAATCGGGGGAGCGGCAACTGACCGATAACGGCAATCACATTCTCGATTGCCGCATTCCCCGGCTCGACGACCCGGCGGCCGTCGATGCCGCGATCCGCGCGATTCCCGGCGTCGTCGGCACCGGGCTGTTCTTGAACATGCGGCCGACCATCGTCATCCAGCATCCGGGCGAGATCGAAATTCGCGAAAACGGACACGCGAGCGGCGGTTAGCAGAGAAACTTCATTTCGCCACGACACCATCGAGACGGATCCTTCGATGTCGCTTCCCATTCTCTATCTCGCCCGGCATGGCGAAACGGCCTGGAGCATCTCGGGCCAGCACACCGGCAAGACCGATCTTCCTTTGACTGGGCGCGGCGAACGCAACGCCCGCCGCCTCGGCGCCCGCCTGGCCGGACACGCGTTCGCGCGCGTTTTCGTGAGCCCGCTCATCCGCGCCCGGCGGACTTGCGAGCTGGCCGGCTTCAGCGACGCGGCCGAAAGCGATTGCGACCTGATGGAATGGGATTACGGCGAATACGAAGGACGCACCACCGTCGACATCCTCCGCAAGCGCCCCGAATGGCAACTCTTTCGCGACGGTTGCCCCGGCGGCGAATCGGCCGTTGACGTCGGCCGCCGAGCCGATCGAGTGGTCGCCCGCGTGCGGTCGGTCGAGGGAGACGTGCTGGTCTTTTCCAGCGGCCACTTCCTCCGCGTCCTCGCGGCCCGCTGGCTGGCGCTCGATCCGTCGTGCGGCCGGCTGTTCGTCCTTTCGACCGCCTCGCTCAGCCAATTGGGTTACGAACATACGCCGGCCGAGCCGGTGATCAAACTTTGGAACGACTGCAATCACGTCGGCGATTGAACCCGACTCGCCCGACGCCAATTCGCCAATAAAACACCCAACCGTGGAGAAATCCCGATGCCACTCCTCCCTCTCCGCCAACGCCCGGCCTGGAAGGCCCTGGAAACGCATTACCAACAAATCAGCCCGGTGCATCTGCGGCAGCTCTTTGCCGACGATCCGGCACGCGGACAGCGACTGACGCTCGAAGCCGAAGGCATTTATTTCGACTATTCCAAGAACCGGGTGACTGACGAAACGCTCCGCCTGCTCTTCCAATTGGTCGAAGAATCGGGCATGCGCGAGCGGATCGACGCCATGTTTCGCGGCGAAAAGATCAACATCACCGAACGCCGCGCCGTGCTGCACGTCGCCCTGCGCGCACCGCGCGGCGCCACGATCAACGTCGACGGCAAGAACGTCGTCCCCGAGGTCCACGCCGTGCTCGACAAGATGGCCGGCTTCGCCGACCGTGTCCGCAGCGGCGGCTGGCTGGGGGCCACGGGCAAAAAAATCCGCAACGTCATCAACGTCGGCATCGGCGGCTCCGATCTCGGACCGGTCATGTGCTACGAAGCGCTCCGGCACTACAGCCGCCGCGACATGACGTTCCGCTTCGTGTCGAACATCGACGGCTCCGACATGGCCGAGGCTCTGCTAGGCTTCGATCCGGCCGAAACGCTGTTCATCATCTCATCGAAAACGTTCACCACCCTGGAAACGCTGACCAACGCCCACACGGCCCGCGATTGGCTGGTGAAGGCGTTGGGCGAAAAGGCGGTGGCCCGGCATTTCGTGGCCGTCTCGACCAACGCGGCCGAAGTTTCCAAATTCGGCATCGACACCGCCAACATGTTCGAGTTCTGGGATTGGGTCGGCGGCCGCTACTCCGTCGATTCGGCCATCGGCCTGTCGCTAATGCTGGCCGTGGGCCCGGAAAATTTCCACGAGATGCTCGCCGGCTTCCACGCCATGGACGAACATTTTCGCACCGCCCCCTGGCAGAAGAACCTGCCGGTGCTGCTGGGCCTATTGGGCATCTGGTACGACAACTTCTTTGGCGCCCAGACCGTGGCCATCCTGCCCTACGATCATTACCTCAGCCGCTTCAGCGCCTATCTGCAGCAGCTCGACATGGAAAGCGATGGCAAGCAGGTCGATCTCGACGGCCACCGGGTCGATTATCAAACTGGACCGGTCGTCTGGGGCACCCCCGGCACCAACGGTCAGCACGCCTATTACCAATTGATCCACCAAGGCACGAAGCTGATTCCCTGCGATTTCATCGGCTTCTGCCACACGCTCAATCCGCTGGGCAAGCACCACGATTTGCTGATGGCCAATTTCTTCGCTCAAACCGAGGCCTTGGCCTTCGGCAAAACCGCGGCCGAGGTCGAAGCCGACGGCGTGGCCGCCTTCCAGGTGCCGCATCGCACCTTCCCGGGCAACCATCCCACGAATTCGCTTTTGCTCGATCGGCTGACCCCCGCGGCCCTCGGCAAGCTGATCGCCCTCTACGAGCACAAGGTGTTCGTGCAGGGGACGATCTGGCACATCAATTCGTTCGATCAATGGGGGGTCGAGTTGGGCAAGGTGCTCGCCCAGCGGATCGTGCCCGAGCTGGAAAGCCCCAGCGAGCCTAAGCTGGCTCACGATAGTTCCACGTCGACCCTGATCCGCCGTTTCCGCGCGGCGAAGGAGAAGAAATAGCCATGGCCCTCGGATACACGAAGCCGCTGTACATTCTGCCGTTCGATCATCGTCATTCCTACGGTGCCGAGGTGTTCGGCTTTCACGAACCTCTGACGCCCGAGCAAACGGCCGTCGTCGCGGCGAGCAAGCAGGTGATTTACGAAGGCTACTTGGCTGCCGTGGCGGCCGGCGTGCCGACCGGAAAGACCGGCATCCTCGTTGACGAAGAATTCGGCGCCGAGATTCTGCAGGACGCCCGGCGGCGCGGCTTTCAGTTCGCCTTGCCGGTCGAAAAGAGCGGCCAGCACGAATTCGATTTCCAATACGGAGATCAATTCGCCCGGCACATCGAAATGTACGACCCCACGTTCACCAAGGTGCTCGTCCGTTACAATCCCGAGGGAGACGGCGAGATGAACCGCCGGCAGGCGGCCCGGCTGAAGCGAATCAGCGATTTTTTGAACGTCAACGACCGGCTGTTCATGTTCGAGCTGTTGGTTGCGGCCGAACCGGCCCAACTGGCCAAGGTCGCCGGCGACAAGAAGCGTTACGATCTGGAGCTGCGTCCCGACTTGATGTGCGGCGCCATCCACGACTTGCAAGAGGCCGGGGTCGAACCCGACATTTGGAAGATCGAAGGGCTCGATCGCCGGGCCGACTGCGTGAAAGTGGTCGAAACGGTGCGCCGCGACGGACGCGAACAGGTCGGCTGCATCGTGCTCGGCCGCGGCGAGGACGAAAAGAAGGTGATCGAGTGGCTGCAAACGGCCGCCACGGTCGAGGGCTTCATCGGTTTTGCGGTCGGCCGCTCGAGCTTCTTGCACGCCATCGTGGCCACGCAGCACAAAGAGATGACTCGCGAGGCGGCCGTGGCCGAAATCGCCGGCCGCTTCGAGGAATGGATCCGCGTGTTCGAATCGGCCCGTAAATAAAAACCGCGGCGTGAACATCGCCGGCGAGCAATCTCGTTTTCCCATCCCAGGACACAACAACGCAATTCGATGAGCAATCACAAAGTCAGAATCGCTCCCTCGATCCTCTCGGCCGATTTTGCCCGGCTGGGCGAGGAAGTGGCCGAGGCCGAAGCGGCCGGCGCCGATCGCATCCACATCGACGTCATGGACGGCCATTTCGTCCCCAACCTCACCATGGGCGTGCCGGTGGTCAAATCGCTCCGTCCGGTGACCGATTTGCCGCTGGAATGCCACCTGATGATCGAGAATCCCGATTTGTTCATCGACGCCTTTGCCGAGGCCGGTGCCAACACGCTCATCGTTCATTGGGAGGGCAACTACAACCTGCACCGCACGATCCAGCGGATCAAGGCCATCGGCTGCCGCGCCGGCCTGGCGCTGAACCCCCACACGCCGGCCAAGATGCTGATCGAAATCCTCTGCGACGTCGATCTGGTGCTGGTGATGACCGTCAATCCCGGCTTCGGGCATCAAAAATTCATTCGCAGCATGATCAAGAAAATCGCCCGCGTGCGGGAAATGATCGACAATCTGCCGCACAATGTCGACCTCGAGCTCGACGGCGGCATCGATCCCTCGACCGCCCCCTTGGGCGTGTCGGCCGGGGCCGACGTGCTGGTCGCCGGCACGGCGATTTTTGGTACCCCCGAGCCGGTCGCCACGGCCATGGATCTGCTGCGCAAAAGCTACGAGGGCTAGAGCCCGTCCCGAACACGTAGAGTGACTGGTGTCGCACGAACCCGACGCGCAAGCGATGGTTCTTCGTCGAACTCGATCGCGAGTACTCGCCGGCGCGACATCTCCTCCAACCGAGCACCGCATGAGCGAGTCCGCACGGCTACTGCTGTCGATCAACACCGGCTCGTCGAGTGTCAAGCTGGGCGTCTACCGCGACGGCGCGCCGCCGGCCGAGGTCACGCCGATCGCTGCCGACACCACGCTCGACGCTTTCCTGGAAATGCTTGTCAGCACCGGCCAGGCCGGCAGCGTGGTCGGCGTCGGGCATCGCCTGGTGCATGGCGGCCCGAAATATCGCCAGCCTTGCCGCATCGATCCGGCGGTGCGCGGCGACCTGGAAAAGATCGTCCCGCTGGCGCCGAATCATTTGCCGCAGGCCCTGGCGGCCATCGACCGCGTAGCCCGGCAATTTCCCGCCTGGCCGCAAGTCGCTTGTTTCGACACGGCCTTTCACCGCACGCTTCCCGCGCGGGCACGCACGCTGCCGCTCGGCCCGCAGGTGGCCAATGCCGACGTCATGCGGTACGGCTTCCACGGCCTGTCGTACGAGTTTTTGGTCGAGTCGCTGCGCGG
>DATJTR010000232.1:0-4629 GCA_035503215.1 Pirellulales bacterium | reverse complement strand
CAGGCACTGGCGATCATCGCCCGGGCCGGCAGCGACCTGTTGCCCGCGGCCGACACCCCCGAGGCCAACGCAATCGATCTTCGTGAGCAGTCGGGCAGAGTGAATCTCGCGGCCGGCGAAGCATCGCTCGTCGGCCAACTGACTACCCCGGCCGCCGTGCGAGCGATCGACCTCTCGGTGCCGCGCGAACAGTCGATCGATTTCGGCCGTGCTCGGCTGCGGATCACCTGGGACGATCGCCCGAATCCGTCGGTCGACGCGCCCGTGGCCCTGTTCTTCGGCGCCGGCACGCTCTTCAACCGCGACGACCGCGAGTATTTGGTCAAGGCGCTGCCGGTCCACATCCGTTTCGACGCCGATCGGGTCCACCTGGCGTGCTATTTTCCGATGCCGTATTTCAAATCGGCCCGCATCGAGTTGGTTGGCCCCGAACGGCCGATCACGGACGTCGCCTGGCGGATCCGCACGGCCGCACTGCCGGCACCGAGCGACTATCTCACCTATTTTCACGCCACCTACGTCGACCATGCCCATCCCCGGCCCGGCCGCGATTTGGAATTGCTAGACACCAAGAAAGTCGAAGGTCAGAGCGACTGGTCGGGTCATTTCATTGGCACGTCATTCATTTTTTCCGATGCCGCGAATCTTGGCACCCTGGAAGGAGACCCGCGATTCTTCTTCGACGACAGCCACACGCCGCAAGGGCAGGGAACCGGCACCGAGGAATGGGGGGGCGGCGGCGACTACTGGGGTGGCCGCACGATGACTCTCCCCTTTGCCGGTCACCCGGTCGGCGCGCCCAACGCCAAGGAGGCCAAGTCGCCGGAAGACAAAATCCAGTCGGCCTATCGCTTCCTGCTCACCGATCTCATGCCCTTTGGCCGCGCGGCGCGCATTTGCCTGGAACATGGCGGCCAGAACGATAGCAAGGAACACTATCAAACCGTCACCTATTGGTACGGTGCTCCCCGCGCCACGCTCATTGAGACCGATGCCTTGCAAATCGGCGACGATGCCAGCGAGCGGATTCACGGCTACACGTCGCCCGACGCCTCGCCGGTTTACCAGCTCAGGTCACGCTACGAACTCGGCGTCGACCACCATGCCGGCGACGAAATCTATCCGCCGCACACCGAAAATTGCCGTGTCACCACCGGCACCAGTGAATTTCGCCTGTCGATCGATCCGGCGAACGTCGGCGTCATGCTCCGCCGCACGCTCGACTATGCCTACGCGAACCAGCGGGCCGAGGTCTTCGTGGCCGACCCGGCCGACGACAAAGGGTCGGCCTGGCGCCCGGCCGGCGTTTGGTATCTGGCGGGCTCGAACCGCTGCGTTCACTCGAACCCAAAACCGGAAACCGGCGCCACCGAGCACGAGGTGGTCATATCGAATCGCCAATTTCGCGAGGACGAATTCCTGTTGCCGCTGGCGCTGACCAAGGGCCGCTCGGCGATTCGCGTCCGCATCGTCTTTCGCCCGGTCGATCGCCCCCTTTTCCCCGGCGACGCGGCGCCGCCGAAGCTCGGCTGGAGCGAGATCCGCTACGCGGCCTATTCGTTCGTGGCCCCCGCGGCTATCAATCCGTGAGCCAAGATCGGGTACGGAGCGGCGCGTCAGCGGCTGCCGCGGCCCAATTCCGATAGGTAGCGCACCAGGTCGCGGACTTCCTCGCTTGTCATGCCGACCGTAAGCCCGGCGGGCATGACGCTGCCGACGCCCGCCATCTCCTCGATGTCTTCCCGCGCGATGCGCCGCACCTCGCGGGTGGCGATTTCCCGCAACTGCACCTCTTCAGGCGTGTCCTTCAATTTGTAGCCGACCAGAATCTGCCCGTCGGAAGTCACGACGCGCGTCGCCGCATAGCCTTCTTTCACTTGCCGGTTCGGCCACAAGAGCGATTCGATGATCAGCGGCAGCGGCAGACCCGCGCCGACCACCGATAGATCTGGCCCGATGTCCCCCCCCTGCCCCGCCACTTTATGACAGGCGGTGCAATTGGCCAGTTTCGACAAAAATAGGTCCCGACCTTTTCGCGCGTCTCCTTGTTCGGTCACCGTTTCGGCCAGTCTCGCGACGACTTGCGGGCTGTACTCGACCTGGCCCGCCGAAATCCCTATGGCGCGATTCAGCACCGTAACCAGAGCCGGCTCGGCATGACCGTTGGCCGAGAGCGCGCGATGGGCGAGTTTTGCCGGATCGGCCGTGAGCGACTTCTTCTCCAGCGCATCGGCCAGCAGTTTCGCCCCGCCTTGCCGATCGACGACCGGCAACACGAAGTCGGCCATGACCGCCTGGTCTTTGATGTCCGTCATCTCGTCGGCCGTCGATTGGGCCGCCTTGACGAGATCGATCGCGGCAATCGCTTTGATCGCCGCCGCCCGCACCGGCTGCGGATGCTTGGCCTCGATCAAGGGAGTGAGCAGCGGCAACGCATCGTGGCCCTCGATCGTGGCGATCGCGCCGATTGCCGCCAGCCGGCTCCCCTCCCCTCCGCCGCGCTCGACTTGCTCCCGAATCGCCGGCGCGAGGCTCTTCAGCCGCCACGCCCCGGCCAGCCGAATCGCGGCCCCCCGCAGTGCATCGTCCTCGGCGGCCATTAGCGGCCGCAATGGCTCTGCCAGTTCGCCACTGGGCACTTTGCCTCGCTGGCTGGCGGCCACGGCCAGGGCGTCGAGCACTGCCGCGTGCCGCAAGCCATGATCAAGGGCGTAACGCAAATCATCCGCATCGCCGGCCCTGGCCAGCAGGGCCCACGATCGCGCGCGGGCGTCGTCGCTCAATTCCGGGCGCTCCGAAAATTGCCGCACCAACCGCGCGCCTTCCGCCGTGCCGTCGGCCGCCAACACAAACGCCAAGCGGTCGGGCTGGTTGTCGAACGATAGCTCTCCCTTCGCGACCGCCGGAAACCACTCGGGCCGCAGCGTCAGCACGGTTTGCGTCAGGGCGTAGTCGATGAACCGATCATGCGGCTTGTTCAGCACCAGCGTGGCCACTTCCATCGCTCGCGGAGAGCGAACGTAGCTGGCCGCCACCGCCGCCTCCATCCGCACCCGCGGGAATTCGTCGACCGCCATCCTGGCCAAAAGCTCCAGCGGATCTGAGAGCCGATCGGCCCACAGGCCGATCATGTGCGTGCCGAACGCCCGCAACCGCGGCTCGGGCGAAGTGCAGAGCAGTTCGACAAGCGCGGGCCGCACCGCCTCGTGCGCGGCGAAGACGCCCGTCAACTCGTACAGCAAGTGCTCGTTTTGCTCGGCAGCGTCGGCGGGCACTCCGGCATATTTAACCCCCGGCCCAGCGGGCGCCGGCACGGCGGCCGCAGCCAATCGGTCATCGGTCCTCGCCCTCCTCGCCAGGATGATCGAATCGAGCCGGTCGTCCCCGGCCTTCACGACTTCATTGCTCGGTAGCCGATACAGCTGCTCCTGCGCCTGCCCGCGCACCCAGCGCTCGGGCGACCGCAGTTGTTCGATCAACTCCGTCGTGCTCATCTTCTCCAGCGGCGGCCGTTTCACCAGCGGACGATTCTTGGCCGTCATCCGCCAGATGCGGCCATGCGAATGGTCGCGGGCCGGATCGCGATAGCTGGCCTGGTAGTGCCCGATGATCGGATTGCACCAATCGCAAATGTAAATGGCTCCATCCGGCCCCGTCTTCGTTTCCAGCGGGCGAAACAGCGTTGACGTCGACGAAACCAAATCGCCCCGCGGCAGCGAGCCAAAACCCGAGCCGTCGTCGACCAACTCGTGCAGGTCGATGTAGGAGGCGAAATAAATCGACTTCACCATCAATCCTTGCAGTTCGTCGGGCAAATGGCTCGAGCCGAGGAACTCGATCTCCATGCCTTTCGATTTCGAAACGGCCAGGCTGCCGACCGGCGCGTATTGGTTCTTGGTGAGATACTTGCTGGGCACTGGCGCGAGCGCCGGATCGAGATAGACGCAGTTGGGTTGATTGCCGGGGTTGTAGAATGTCTGTCCCCAATCGTCGAATCCGACGCCCCAGGCATTTTCCGTCGCGGCCGCATTACCGAGGAAGTTTTGCAATTCGAGCGTGCGCGGATTGAGCCGCCAAATGCCGGTCTGGCTGCACTTCACCAGCCCCCGCGGCGTTTCGATCGTGGAAAAGATGTGCAAACCCTGCGTGAACCACAGTCGCCCGTCGGGTCCCCAGCAGATGGAATTGATCATCTGGTGCGAATCGCCGGTGCCGAATCCCGAAAAGATCACGCGCCGCGAATCGGCGTGGCCGTCGCCGTCGGTGTCGGCTAGATGCACCAATTGGGTCGTCTCGCACAAGTAAACCCCTCCATCACCCAGCACCAGCCCGGTCGGCATCACCAATCCTTCGGCAAAGCGATCGAACTTGTCGGCCCGGCCGTCGCCGTCGGTATCCTCGCACACCAGGATGAAATCGTTGGCCGCGATGCCCGGAATCAACTGCGGATAGCTGGGCGCGCACAGAGCCCACAACCTGCCGCGCTCATCCCAAGTGAATTGGACCGGCTTGACGAGCCCGTTCGCTTCGCTGGCCCAGAGGTTCATTTCGAATCCGTCCGCGGGCACGAACGCCTGCAGTTCTTCGTCCGGCGGATGGATTTTTTCGGCCGGTGGCGGCGGCACCTCG
>DATJTR010000231.1:0-3107 GCA_035503215.1 Pirellulales bacterium | reverse complement strand
TCGGCATGGAAGCCTCGTGGGACAAGTTCGCGGTCATCCAACCTGGCGAGGGACATCCGCTGCTCCCCAAGCCAGTGAAGGACGCGGTGCTGCTGTCGGCCGATCGCCGCTACGAGGAACTGGTGCGGCGGGCCGCGGCGGCGCACGGGCAAATCGACGCCGCGGCGGCAATGCGGCTAATGGATTTACCGGTGGCGCTGCGCTCGAACCTGCACGACGTGCTGTTCGCCCCCCAGAGCACCGATCTGTGGGTGGCCAATGCCAGCCACGACAAGCAGCCGGCCGCCACGCAGCCCTACGCCCATTTCAAACTCACCGATTTGCTGGCCGGACGGCCCGACCCCGCGGCGCCCGAACTTCCGCTGCCTCCGGCAGATCCAGCGGCACAAGCCGCACTACCGGGCATTAGCGATTGACATGCACGGAGCGAGGACGTAGGGTTGAGTCAGTTACGAGGTGCGAGCCGTGGGCCGTGTTACTGATAGGGCCCGCGGAGTGTTGACGGCTTCTTTGTAGCGGTGCTGCGTTCTCTGCCGGTCTGAACCGGCGGATTTTTGGCCGGCCAAAGCCGGCGGCGGGTTGTCCACTGGGCGGCCTGCGAAATCCCCATGGGGATGAACGCGGTTCACCTTCTGCGGCGCGCCATTGATCGCCTTGCCCCTTGCCCATCGGTCTTTGTGTCTGCGAGTTACCGATGCGGACCTCTCACGGTTGAGAGGATGAGTTGCCAGGCTTCTGAGTGCAGGATTGCCTGTTCCGCCGAGTCGGAACGGCGAGATCCTGCACACACGTTTTTACCAGCGAGCGGTGCCGGACACCGACCGAAGGTTGGTCGCGGCATAAGCGAGCGGCGTGAGGGTTGCCGAAGGCAGGCCCGAGCGCAATAACGCGCCCGGCGGCGAACGATCAGGCAGGCGTATTTGTTTCAAAGGAATCTATTGATGAAGTTTGTTGATCTCGGCCTTGCCGAAACCCTCCTGCGTTCCCTGCAAGCCGAGGGCTACCAGACCGCGACGCCGGTACAAGTGGCCGCCATCCCGCCGATTCTGGCTGGTCGCGACGTGCTGGCGTGCGCTCAAACGGGAACCGGAAAGACCGCCGCGTTTGCCTTGCCGACGCTGCAACGGTTGGGCACGACGGCGCCGCCCGCGGGAGTTCGCGGCCGCAAGATTCGCGTGCTCGTTCTCTCCCCGACGCGCGAGCTGGCGCGGCAGATTTGCGAGAGTTTCAAAACCTATGGCCGGCACACTTCGCAGCGGTCGACGGTCGTCTATGGCGGCGTGAGCCAAGGACCGCAGGTGGCAGCATTGCGAAATGGGGTCGACATTTTGATCGCCACGCCGGGCCGGCTGGTCGATCTGATGCAGCAAAAACACATCGACCTGACGCACGTTCAGGTGGTGATCCTCGACGAAGCCGATCAGATGCTCGACATGGGTTTTGCCCCCGACTTGAACCGCATCATGCAGCGGGTTCCCGAGCAGCGGCAGACGCTGCTCTTCTCGGCCACCATGCCGGGCGAAATCCGCAAATTGGCCGACACGTGGCTGACCGACGCGGCCGAAGTCCGCGTGGCGCCGGTCGCCACCACGGCCGAGCGGATCGACCAGTCGGTGCTGTTCGTCGACGAGGGACAGAAATTGACGTTGCTGATGCACTGGCTGCGGAAGACCGATTGGACACGCACGCTGGTCTTCGCCCGCACGAAACACCGGGCCGATAAGATTGCCAAATCGCTGCTCAAGTCGGGAATCGAAGCCGATGCGATCCACGCCAACAAGAGTCAGGCCGCCCGGCAGCGGGCGCTGGCCCGCTTCAAGTCGGCAAAGCCGCCGGTGCTTGTGGCCACCGACATCGCCGCGCGCGGGCTGGACATCGACGCCGTCTCGCACGTCATCAACTTCGACCTGCCGATGGAACCGGGCAGCTATGTGCACCGCATCGGCCGCACGGGTCGAGCCGGCGCCAGCGGCGTGGCCATCTCGTTTTGTGCTGGGCCCGAACGGTCGCAATTGCGGGCGATCGAGCGCTTGACGCGCAAGAACCTGGCGGTCGGCGAACATTCGGTCGGGCCTCTGCCGGCCCTGCCCGAAGGGGTTTCATCCACGCTCGACACCCGCGACCACCGCGGGCCGCGGCCGAACGGCGCTCGCAAACACTCTTCGGGCAAACCCGCGCAGGGGCGTGGGCGCCATGATGGCCGCCCCGGCGGCCCGAAAGCTGGCGGCAGTGGCAAACGCCGTGGCAAGCGTACCGCCAACGGCGCAAAGTCGCGATTCGACGCGCCCCGCTCGACGGGACAGCCGGCCTCGGGCGACTCGACTGGGCAAGGTCCGGCGGCGGCCGGCCAGCGGCGGCGGAAACGCCATCGGCCGGCACGCACGGCCTCGGCCTTTGCCGGTCAGACCGGGCTCTGATCGGGCCGAAGTCGGGGCCAGCAGACCGCTAGGCGAGAATTGCGGCGGCGGGGTATACTTCGGGCCGGACGAGGCCGCTCGCCCGGCCTCGGCCCACTTCGCCCGTTTCGCGTCAGAGTCTGCCCACGATGCCCAAATACGTCGTTCGCTCGGGAGTCATGCGTGCGCTGGGGGTGTTCAATCCCGGCCGCGACGACAGCTACCGCCGTGGAGAGCAGGTGATCGTCCGCACCGACCGAGGCCTGGAGGTGGGCGAAGTCCTCACCGAGGCCACCGAGCACGTGCTGGCTTCGATGACCAATCCCGGCTACGGGCAAATCTTGCGCTCGATGACGGCCGACGACCTTCGCGACCAGGCCCGCCTGCACGAGCAGGAAGCCCGCGAGTTCGACGTCTGCGAGCGGCTGATCACGCAGGAAAAGCTCGACATGCGGCTGGTCGACGTCGAGCATTTGTTTGGCGGCGAGCGGGTGGTGGTGTTCTACTTGTCGGAAAATCGGGTCGATTTTCGCGAGCTGGTCAAGCAGTTGGGGGCCGAGTTTCAAACCCGCATCGAGATGAAGCAAATCGGCGTGCGGGACGAAGCCAAGCTGTTGGCCGACTATGGCGATTGTGGCAAGCCGGTCTGCTGCAACACCCATTTGTCCGAGATGCCGCCGGTCTCGATGAAGATGGCCAAAATCCAAAAGG
>DATJTR010000230.1:0-4074 GCA_035503215.1 Pirellulales bacterium | reverse complement strand
AAGCTGCTCTGGCCATGGTGCAGACCGATCGCGGGCACGTCGCCATGGTAAAGATTCGCGAGTCGGTGGCCGAAATCCGGCAGGCGGAAGAGCAGTTTCTCGACGAGCGACAAATCGCCAATCGCAAGGCCTTCGACACGGCCCGCCTGGCTATCGTGCTGTCGGTCCTGGTCAACGTCGTGGCGCTGGCCGGCTTTCTGTGGTTGCTCAACCGTCACTTCCTGTCGATTTCCCGCAACGCCGCCGCAATGCACCAGCAAAAGGAATTGTTGCGGGCCACGCTGACGAGCATCGGCGACGGCGTGATCACGACCGACGCGGTCGGCCGGGTGACCTTCATGAACTCGGTTGCCGAGCAACTCACGGGTTGGGCCGCGTATGCCGCCCTAGAAAAGCCGCTGGAGTCGGTGTTCGCCATCGTCAACGAAGAAACCCGCAAGCAAGTGGAGAATCCGGCTCTGCGCGCCTTGCGGGAGGGACGGATCATGGGGCTGGCCAATCACACGCTATTGCTCTCGAAGAATGGCAAGGAGTGGCCGATCGACGACAGCGCCGCCCCGATCGCCGACGCGTCTGGGAAGATTGGCGGTGCGGTGCTGGTTTTCCGCGAGATCAGCAGCCGCAAACAGCAGGAACACGAGTTGATGGCGCAGAAAGAGAAGCTGGAGGAGTCGGACCGGCGCAAAAACGAGTTTCTGGCGACTTTGGCCCACGAATTGCGCAATCCGCTCGCGCCGATCAGCAATGCGTTGCAGCTTTGGCCGCACGTGGAGGACAACCGTGAGCAAATGGAGGAGTTGCGCGGCACGATGGACCGGCAAGTGCGGCAGATGATTCGTCTGATTGACGATTTGATGGACGTGTCGCGGATCAGCCGGGGAAAAATCCAACTGCGAAAGCAGCCGGTGAGCATCGACACGCTACTCCAAGGCGCATTGGAAAGCCTGAAACCGCTCATCGAGTCGTTGGATCACCACGTGACGCTGGCCACTGCCGACGTCACCCTGTGCGTCAACGGAGACGTCGCCCGGTTGACGCAAGTCTTTGGCAATCTGCTGCACAACGCGGCCAAGTACACCAGCCGCGGCGGCACGATCTGGCTCAGTGCGATGCGCCGCGGGCAAGAGGCGGTCGTCAGCGTGCGCGACAACGGGCCGGGCATCCCGCCCCACATGCTCACCGAGATCTTCGAAATGTTCCACCAGGTCGACGCCACGCTCGATCGTTCACACGGCGGCTTGGGAATCGGCCTGACGCTCGTCAAACGGATCGTGGAAGCACATGGCGGGACCGTGGAGGCGCATAGCGACGGTCCCGGCGCGGGAACCGAATTCGTCGTGACCCTGCCGGCCTTGCCGCCGAAGACCGATGGCCATTCACCTCCCGGCCGACGCAATCGGATCCACCAATTGGCCAGCGTTCCGCGTCATCGCATTTTGGTCGTCGACGACGTGGAAGCATCGGCCGTGACCATGGCCATGCTGCTGCGGGCGATCGGTCAGGAGGTCGAGATTCGCCACGACGGCCTGGGGACGCTCGATTGGCTTTCGCAGCACAAAGCGGACATTGTTTTTCTCGATATCTCGATGCCGGGAATGGATGGATACGAGGTCGCCCGCAGAATTCGAGCGATGCCGCAAGGCAGCCAAGTAGTGCTCGTCGCTTTGACTGGGTATGGGCAAGAGGAAGACCGTCGCAAGGCGTTCGACGCGGGCTTCAATCACCACCTGGTCAAGCCGGTCAGCATCGACGCCTTGGAACAATTGCTGCAAGCCTTGCCGGCGGGTGAGCGCGGGGCGGTGATCTAAATTAAAGCGCCAGAATTCCGTAGCGCCTTGCCGGCACGTGCTGCGCGACGTGCCTTGTTTCCGATTGGCATTGCGCTCCGTTTTGGGTGAGGACCTCTTAGCGGCGGGGCGAGAAAGACGCTGTGCTCTCCTCGAGTTTCGGAGGGAACGATGGATGGATCGCCGCCGCGCGTGGTAATCATTGGCGGGGGTTTTGGCGGATTGACCGCGGCCCAAGCGTTGGCCAAAGCCCCCGTGCGAATCACGCTGGTCGATCGGCGAAACCATCATCTGTTTCAGCCACTGCTCTACCAGGTGGCGACCGCGGGGTTGAATCCCAGCGACATTGCTTCGCCGATCCGGCGGATCTTGCGCCAGCAACGAAACGTCGAAGTGCTGCTGGCCGAAGCCCGCGAGATCGATTTGGCGGGCAAGACGGTGGCGCTCGACCAAGGATCGCTGGCCTACGATTACTTGATCGTGGCCACGGGTGCGCGGCATGCCTATTTCGGCCACGACCCATGGGCTGCCTTTGCGCCGGGTTTGAAAAGCATAGGCGACGCGCTGGAAATCCGCCGCCGGATCCTGACCGCCTTCGAAATGGCCGAGCGCGAACCCGACCCGGCCCAGCGAAAGGCCTGGCTGACGTTCGTCATCGTCGGTGCGGGGCCGACCGGCGTGGAGTTGGCCGGTGCCCTGTGCGAAATCGCTCATTACGCTCTGGCCAAGGATTTTCGGCATATCGATCCGAAAGGGGCGCGGATCGTGCTCGTCGAAGGCTCGGATCGAGTACTCACGGCCTACGTGCCCGAGTTGTCCGAAAAGGCGCGGCGACAGCTCGTCGCTCTGGGGGTCGAAGTCCGCACGAAGGCGACGGTCACCAACGTCGACGGCGCAGGGGTGTCGTTGGGCGATGAACATCTGCCGGCTCGGACCGTTTTATGGGCGGCGGGCGTATCCGGATCGCGCTTGGGGAAGTCGCTGGGCGTGCCCCTGGATCGAGCCAATCGGGTGTTCGTCAATCCCGACTTGACGGTTCCCGGCCACCCGGAGGCGTTCGTCATCGGCGACCTGGCCAGCCTGCAGCAAGAGAACGGCGCGATGGTGCCCGGCGTCGCCCCGGCGGCGATGCAAGAGGGACGACACACGGCGGCCAACATTCGCCGGGCCTTGCGTGGCCAGCCGGCATTGCCGTTCCACTACCGGGACAAGGGCTCGTTGGCGACGATCGGCCGCAAGGCGGCGGTTGCCGACATCGGGCCATTCAAGCTTTCGGGAGTCATTGCCTGGCTAGCCTGGCTGCTCATCCACATAATGTTCCTGATCGGGTTTCGCAACCGTTTTCTAGTCGTGTTTCAATGGGCCTGGTCGTTCGTGTCGTACGACCGTGGGGCCCGCCTGATCACTGGGCCGATCAAGCGCGAGCCCGACGGCATGCCGGCAAAGGAAACAACCTAGGGGCGTGATCGGGAATCGCCCCTCGGTATCAAGAATCACGCACGCGGAGGAAGCGATGGAATACAGGCAACTGGGCGGCTCGGGCTTCAGAGTCCCGGTGTTGACCTTCGGCACGGGAACGTTCGGCGGCACGGGGAATATGTTCAAAGCGTTGGGGGACATCGACGTGGACGGGGCCACGCGAATGGTCGACATCGCGCTCGAGGCCGGCCTGAACATGTTCGACACGGCCGACATCTATTCCGCAGGCGATTCGGAAATCATTCTCGGCCGTGCGATCAAAGGACGGCGCGACCAGGTGCTCATCTCGACCAAAGGGACGTTTCGCACGGGCCCGGGCGAGAATGAGGTCGGCTCGTCGCGATTTCATTTGCTCCGCGCGTTCGAAGCCAGCCTGCGCCGGTTGGGAACCGACTACGTCGATCTGTATCAACTGCACGGTTTCGACGCCCTGACGCCGGTGGAAGAAGCCCTCGACACGCTGCAGACGTTGGTGCGGGCGGGCAGAATTCGCTACATCGGCTGCTCGAACTTCTCCGGCTGGCATCTAATGAAATCGTTGGCCGTGTCGGACCGCTACGGCTGGCCGCGCTACGTGGCCCACCAGGCCTATTACTCGCTCGTCGGCCGCGATTTCGAGTGGGAACTGATGCCGCTGGGCCTCGACCAGGGAGTCGGCACCTTGGTTTGGAGCCCGCTGGGTTGGGGGCGCCTGACCGGCAAGATCCGCCGCAACCAGCCGCTGCCGACCGTGAGCCGCCGCCACAGCCAGAAAGCCAACGATATCGGGCCACCCGAGTCGGACGAATACGTCTACCAGGTGGTCGAT
>DATJTR010000229.1:0-4384 GCA_035503215.1 Pirellulales bacterium | reverse complement strand
GGCCGCCGGGCTGATCCCAATCGTTTGCGTCGGGGAGCTGCTGGCCGAGCGGGAGTCCGGCAAGACCGCCGAGGTCATTGCCCGGCAGTTCGCCGGCTCGCTGGCAGGCTTGTCGGCCGAACAGATGGAAAAGACCGTGATCGCCTACGAGCCGGTATGGGCAATTGGCACGGGAAAAGTGGCCACTCCGGCCCAGGCACAAGAGGTGCATAGCGACCTTCGCAAACTGATTGTCAGCCACTACAATGCCGCGGTAGCTCAGGCGGTCCGCATTCAGTACGGTGGCAGCGTGAAGGCGTCGAATGCCACCGAGTTGCTCTCGCAACCGGACATCGACGGAGCACTGGTTGGGGGCGCGAGCCTCAAGAGTGCCGACTTCCTGGGAATCGTGGCGGGGGCAGCGGCGGCGGGAAAAGGCTAAGCCCGACGGCTGGCACGGTTGCCAGCCGGACGCACGCCGCCGCGAATCGTCGGTCCGCGCTTGCGCAGGCACAGCCGATTGCCGACGCCGACCGCCATATCAAGCCGGAGGTTTTTACCATGCTCGGTTTCTTGCTGATGTTTTTTCTGACGATGGTCGCCATCTTCCTGATCCTGCTGATTCTGATTCAGCGGGGGCGCGGGGGCGGATTGGCCGGTGCGTTTGGCGGCATGGGAGGCCAAAGCGCCTTCGGCACGAAAGCCGGGGACGTCTTTACGCGGATCACGATCGTCACGGCCACGATTTGGATTCTTTTGTGCGCGGCGAGCGTCAAATACTTTGGTTCCAGCGAAAGTCAATTTCGCAAGGACTTGGGCACCGCCCAACCGGCGGCTCCGGGCTTGGGGGGTGGCGCGCCGGGTCGTGGCCCCGCAGTGCCCGCCGACGGCGCCGGCAAGCCGGCCGATGAGTCGGCAAAGCCGGCGGGCGAAGGCGCGGCGACGAGCGGCGATGCCGGCACGAAAGAGAGCGCCGCTCCGGCGGATGGCGCCGCTGGGGCCGGGAGCCCAACGACTGGCGGTCCGCCGGCGGAAACCGGTGCTCCGGCGGAAAAGGGGGGCGATGCCGCCTCGAGCGAAGGAGCCGCGGCTCCTTCGTCTGGCGAAAAGCCGCCCGCCGGCAAATGACCGCCGCGTGAGTTCAGGTTTGTTCGGCTACGTGCGTCGGACCGCGTGGGTCGGGATTGGGGAGAAGGGTGGTTCGCCGTGCTATTGAGCATGACCGGCTTTGGCGAGGCATCGCGGCAGAACGATTCGCTGGCCGTCGGTGTCGAAGTGCGCACGATCAACAGCCGCTACTTCAAGCTCACGGTGCGCAGCGGCGAAGGCTACGCCGCGCTGGAGCCACAAATTGACGCCCTGGTGCGTCAGCACATCAAGCGGGGAACAGTGCAGGTTTCGCTGCGGGTGTCCCGGCTGCGAGCCGGCGAAACGTATCAAATCAACAGCGAAGTGCTTTCCGCCTATCGGCAGCAGCTGCAGCGATTGAACGCCGCCTGGTCCCCGGCCGAGCCGATACGCCTGGAAACTCTGTTGCAGCTTCCGGGAGTGGTGAACGACGGCGACGGCTCGCAGGCCGACTCGGCGGAGGATTGGCCGCTGATCGAAGAGGCTTTGTCGGCGGCGATGACCAACATGGCGGGCATGCGTGCCGACGAAGGGCGGGCGATGACGGCCGACCTGGCCGAGAACTGCTCGGCGATCGCGGCTGACTTGAGCGAGATCGAAAAGCGGGCGCCGCTGGTGGCCGAAGGCTATCGCGCCCGGCTGAGCGAGCGGATCGGTAAGATCCTGGCGGAATTCGACGTGGTGTTGCAACCCGGCGATTTGGTCCGCGAAGTGGGGATTTACGCCGAGCGGAGCGATATTTCGGAAGAAACGGTCCGCTTGCGCAGCCATTTGGAGCAGTTCGCCACGATCATGGCGCTCGAAGAGAGCTCGGGCCGCAAGCTAGAGTTTCTTACGCAGGAAATGTTTCGCGAAACCAACACCATCGGTTCGAAGGCCAACGACGTCACGATCGCCCGACACGTGATCGACATCAAGGCGGCCATCGAGCGGATGCGAGAAATGATCCAGAACATCGAATGAGCGCTGCCCACACCGAAGTGGCCGATCGCCCGCAACGTTCGCCGGCGGGCCAGGCGTCCCGATCATCGCCCGAGTGCGAGTCATCTCTCATGAGCGCAGCGGAAGGCCGAATCGTGGTGATTTCCGGCCCCTCGGGAGCCGGCAAGACGACGCTGGTCAAGCGTCTGTTCCAGCTTTGCCCGCGGCTGGTCTCCAGCGTTTCGGCCACCACGCGGCCGCCTCGGCCGGGGGAAGTCGACGGGGTCGATTACCACTTTCTCACGCCCGAGGAATTCGCCCGGCGGCGGACGGCGGAGCAATTCATCGAGTGTTTCGAGGTTTTCGGGCGGGGCTATTGGTACGGAACGCTGTGGAACGAGGTGACCCCTAGCCTCGCCGCCGGAAAGTGGGTAGTCTTGGAGATTGACGTTCAAGGCACCTTGGCGGTCCGGCAGCGTTACCCCAACGCCATCACGATCTTCGTCCGGCCCGCGGCGATCGAAGAACTCGAGCGCCGGCTAAAACGGCGGGCCACCGAGACGACCGAAGCCATCGAGCGCCGGCTGGCCGTGGCTCGGCATGAACTGGCCTGTGCCGATCAATATCAATACCAAGTGTTCAATGAAGACATTGAGCAGGCGGTCGAGCAGATTTGCAATATTCTGGCTGAGAACGGAGTTTGACCCATGATCGACGAATTGCGTGAAGAGGCCATCATCAACAAAGTCGGCGGCCGCTTCAAATTGTCGACGTTGATCCAGAAGCGGCTAGTGGCCTTGAACGCCGGTAGCCGGCCGCTGGTCGACATGAAGACCGACAACAAACTGGAAATCGTGATCCAAGAGATCATCCAGGACAAGATTTATCTCGACACGACGTCGAACGTGAAAATCGCGGGCGAGTCGCCGGCCGAAGGCGGTCCTCCGGAACTCGACCTGGCCAATCTCTAAACCCCGCCCGACGCCGCTCTTCTTTGGGGCCGAACCGATTTAAAGCGCGCGGAATCTGCCGCCGCCGTTTCCGATGCAAGGGCGTGAAATCATCGTGGGGGTCGCGGGGGGCGTCGCCGCGTACAAGACCGCGGCACTCGTCAGCCGCTTGGCGCAAGCCGGCGCGGGCGTGTCGGTGGTGATGACGGCCAGCGCGCGTGAGTTCATCGGACCTTCGACCTTGGCGGCCCTGAGCGGCCGGCCGATTGCCGATCAGATGTTCGCCAGCGGCGAACATCCCCTCGGGGCGCACATCGACCTCGCTCGCCGCGGCGAACTGCTTTGCATCGCGCCGGCCACGGCCAATCTGCTGGCCAAGGCAGCCACCGGCTTGGCCGACGACCTGCTCAGCACGCTGCTCTTGGCGTTCACCGGGCCGGTGCTGCTGGCCCCGGCCATGAACAGCGAAATGTGGGAGAAGCCGGCCGTCGAGCGAAACGTGAAACAACTCGCCGACGACGGCTTCCACTTCGTTGGTCCCGAGCAAGGTTGGCTGAGCTGCCGGCAACAAGGCGCGGGACGGATGGCCGAGCCCGAGGCGATATACGAGGCTATTGCCGGACTGCTGGCAAAGACCAGCCCCAAGCGGAAATAATCGGCGGGCCGCCGCATGCCGCCGCCAGCGGCCTCGCTGTCGCCCGGAAAGGTGTCACCCGGCCAAAGGCGCTGGGACAAACGAACGAACGGTGGTATGGCTTGGCCCGTATCCTGATTACCTCCGGCCCGACACGGCAATATCTCGACCCGGTCCGCTATCTGACGAATGCTTCCAGCGGGCGGATGGGGCGGGCTTTGGCCGAGGCGGCACTGGCCGCCGGACACGAAGTCGTCATCGTCAGCGGGCCGGTGGAAATCAGCTATCCGGCCGCGGCCCAGGTGATTGCGGTCGTATCGACCGAAGAGATGCTGGCAGAGAGCCAAAAGCTGTTCGATGGCTGCGACGGACTGATCGGCGTGGCCGCTCCGTGCGACTATCGACCGGTGCGGGTGGCGACCAGCAAAATCGCCAAAACCGGCGCACCGCTCGAACTCCATTTGATCGAAACCGACGACGTCGTGGCCACGCTGGGGGCCAAGAAACGCGGGCAGTGGCTCGTCGGTTTCGCCCTGGAGACCGAAGATCATCGCCTGCGGGCGTTGGCCAAGCTTGAGCGCAAGCATTGCGACCTGATGGTGCTCAATGGCCCTGAGGCAATGCAAGCGCTCGACAACACGGTTGAAGTGATCGCTTCCAACGGCCAGGTGATCGGCAGCTTCGCGGGGACCAAGGAGACGGTGGCCCAGCAGATTTTTGCCATCATCGCCGAGCGACTCATCGACAAGCGGGCATCCTAGCCGGCGCCTCT
>DATJTR010000228.1:0-15001 GCA_035503215.1 Pirellulales bacterium | reverse complement strand
GTACGGCGGCCGCGAAAATCTGCCGGCCATCGACTTCATCAAGGAATTCAACGAGCAGAGCCACTTGCAGTATCCCGGCGTGCTGACGATTGCCGAGGAATCGACCGCCTGGGGCGGCGTGTCGCGGCCGACCTACCTGGGCGGCTTGGGCTTCAGCCTGAAATGGAACATGGGCTGGATGAACGACACGCTGCGGTACATGCGGCACAATCCGATCCATCGCCAGTACCACCACGACGAGCTGACCTTCAGCCTGATCTACGCCTTCCACGAAAACTTCGCCCTGCCGCTGTCGCACGACGAAGTGGTGCACGGCAAGGGTTCGCTGCTGGATCAGATGCCGGGCGATTTGTGGCAGAAATTCGCCAACCTGCGGATGCTGTACGGCTACATGTGGAGCCACCCGGGCAAGAAACTCTTGTTCATGGGTTGCGAATTCGGCCAGTGGAACGAATGGAATTGCGAAGAGAGCCTGCAATGGCATCTCTGCCAGTGGGATTCGCACACGGGGCTGCAGCGCTGGATCGGCGACCTGAACCGCATCTATCGCCGCGAGCCGGCGCTGCACCAGGTCGATTTCGAGCACACCGGGTTCGAGTGGGTCGATTGCCACAACTACCAGGACAGCGCCTTGAGCTTCGTCCGCCGGGCCAAAGACCCGCAAGACTTCGTGGTCGTGAGCTGCAACTTCACGCCGGTCGTCCGCGGCAACTATCGGTTGGGCGTGCCCGAGCTGTGCTGGTACGAGGAAATCCTCAACAGCGACTCGATGTTCTACGGCGGCAGCAACGTGGGGAACGGTGCGGGCGTGATGGCCGAGCCAATTCCATGGAACGGCCGCCCCTACTCGATCGGCCTGACGCTGCCCCCCTTGTCGGTGACGCTGATGAAGCCGCGGAGATAGAGGCGGCGACGCGGAGAGGGGAATAAAAATGCCGCGCGGTTACGGTGGCGTCCCGTTTCCAGAGCCGCTCGCTTTTTTCCTGACCTGTACTACGTATGGCACTTGGCTGCCGGGGGACAAGCGCGGCTGGGTTCGCCGGGGACAAGGGCACCAGCCGCCGGATCCGTCCGTGGAGCTGGATGCTCTCGCCCGCATGGGCGAGGGCGCTTGCCGCCTCGACGAGCAAGAACGGCGGTTGGTCACGGCCACGATCGAGAATCATTGCGCCCGGCGTGGTTGGGTTACGCACGCGATAAACTGCCGCAGCAATCACGTTCACGTCGTCCTTACCGCCGCGGCTCGTCCCGCGGAGGTCCGCAGGCAACTGAAGGCCTGGACTTCACGCGCGCTCGGCGCGCACGAACGTGAGCGTGCAGTCGGGCGAGATGTTGCGCCAAAGCCATTCCGTCGCCGTTGGTGGAGCGAGCGCGGCAGCACGCGTTACTTGAATGACGAGGCGGGCCTCGAAGCGGCCATCCTCTACGTCCGCGATGGTCAAAAGACGCGGAGACGTTGAAACGGTCGAATCGTGCCAAGGGCCGGCGGCCGAGCGACACAAGCCCGAAGCGCAAGCGAGGGACGCACGGCAATGCCCCACGGCAACGGTGTGAGAACCGCGCGGCCACGGTGCGCGCTGCGGTAGCGCTACCCACGCGCGCGTGCGTAAAGCGAATTAGCGAACGCCGCCCAAGCGCTGCTGCACGTCCTGCGTCCCTCGCTCGCGCTTCGGGCTTGTGGGGCACACGCACATCCCAGCGCTTCGGGCTTGTGAGAAGTGCGCCGAACGTGAGGATGCAAAATGGCGCGAGAGGAACCGGCTCAGGCCGTGAAGCCGAGGTAGTTGGGCTGGTAGCCGGGGAAGACGCGGTCGATGCCCGCGTTGCCCAGGCGGCGCTCGATGATTTCGGCCAGTACGTCGCGGAAATCGGTCGTCACGGGTAGATTGCCGTCGCGATCGAGCGCGTCGGCCGAGAGGCCCGGCCAGCGGGAATAGACTTTGCCTCCCTGGATGTTCCCCCCCAGCACCAGGGCGGCGCTGGCCCGACCGTGGTCGGTGCCGCCGGCTCCGTTGGGGGCCACGCGGCGGCCGAACTCGGAAATGACGACGACGGTGACGCGATCGATGCGGTCACCCAGTTCGTCGACGAAGACGCGCAGCGCTTCGGCCAAGGCCCGCATCGGCCCATCGATCTGAGCGGCTTGCGAGACGTGCGAATCCCATCCGAGTTGCGTGAGCACGGCCGCTTCCAGGCCGACTTCGGCGCGGACGAGCTTGGCCACCAATTGCAGTTGGCGACCGAGCGGGCTATGCGTGTCCCAGTGGGGCCCGGCGTTTGCGCCCACCTCGGACGAGAGGCGATCGAGGTCGGCCAGCGTGGCCAGCGTGCCGCGACCGATGGCCGAGAGGGGGTTGGATCCCGAGCCATACAGCCGGGCCAGCGCCGTCATGAAGCCTGGCTTCCAATCGACCGGCAACTCAATGCGCATTTCTTCCAGCGAATCGAGGGCGCGGGCGCCGGTCACGCCGCGCAACACGAGCGGCACGGTGTTGCCCAGGGCGATCGCCCGCAACGGGCTGTGCGAGGGATTGGGTTGCATGGCCAGGTGCCGGCCGAGCCAGCCATCTTTGGGGCCTTCGGCTTCGCTGGCCTGTTCCAAGAGCCGCATGGCGTCGAAATGCGAGAGCAATCCCTGCCGCGGCCCGCAGGCATGAACCACCGCCATGTGGCCGCGGCGATAGATCTCGGCCAGCGGTTCGAAATTGGCATGCAGGCTGAAAAACTCATCGAGCTTCAGCGGATTGCGGGGATTCGTGGCCGAGGCGTCGAAGGCGGCCCGGTGCCGGGCATAGTCGGGATCGGCCACGGGGGGCAGCGTGTAGAGCGCGTCCATGCCACCCCGCAACAGGACGGTCACCAGCACGTCGCGGGCTGGGCCCGCTCCGGGCCGAATCACCAGCTTTTCCTGGGCGATCGCAGATTGCTCGGTCATGGTTCGGGCCGCCTCGCGCTCACGCGCACCACTGGAATTCGGGAGCCATCAAGAGCAGCGCCACCCACTGCGGAATCGCCCGCCGGCGATCGGGCTCGGCCAGCGCCAACAAACTGGCCAACGTTTCGGGGGGCAACGTCGTGCCGAGCAGCGATTCGGCCAGCCGCTGACAAACCGCGGCCGGATCGGTCCGGTCGATGAGCCGCTCGAGCTGGCCGTAGTCGATGCGGGTTTCGTCGATGTCGCCGTTTGCCAGCTCGATGGCGAACCGCCAGCGCCCCGTCAAACCGGCGGCCCAAATCTCGGGCTGAGTCGGATAGCCGTCGGGCATCGCCCAGCCGAAGGGGCGCTGCCCCATCGCTTCCAAATGCTCGGCCAGGCTGCTGCACGAACTGATGGCGCCGGTGCCGCGGAGCGCCGAAATGGCAAACCGAAAGGGCCGCTTGATCACCCGGCTGGTTCCAACCCGGAATTCGTCGCTGGCGAATAGCTCGGTCAGCATGGCCCGCACGTCGCCATCGGTCCGCTGATACTCGGCCACGAGCCGATCGACCAGCCGCGGCGGCACCAATTCGCCGATGAAATAGCGGCACAGTTTTTTGCTGATCGTCCGGGCCGTGAGCGGATGCGCCGCCAACAGATCGATGACGGCCACACCATCCCCCTGCCCTTGCCCGGGCGGAATGTGTTGGCCGAGGACGGTCTTTTCGCCGTCATCGTGATCGTCGGCACGGTAGACGAAGCGCCCGGGTCGGAACTGCCATTCCCCCTCGACACCCCAGCCGGTGAAGCAGCGGGCTACCTGCTGAATGTCGGTGAGCGTGTAGGCCGAGGTGTCGCCCAGCGTGTGCAATTCAAGCAGCTCGCGGGCGTAATTCTCGTTGGGGGGCGTTTTGGTTTCGGGGTCGTATTTGCGGTTCGTGGCGTTGTCGAGATAGATCAGCATGGCCGGGCTGCGGGCCGTGGCCAAGAGCAAGTCGCGAAACTTGCCCAGCGCGTGGCTCCGGATCAAATCGTCGTCCAGCGTTTTCAGCCAGCGGCAGTCGAACTTCGACTGATCGACATTGAAGTGATCGGTCCAGAACTCGACCATCACTTCCAGCAGTTGCCGGCGGCTGTGCATCGCCCGCACGGCCGTGGCCTGGCAAAGCTCGTTGGCCGTGACGTGCGGCTTATAGGGCTGATATAGCTGGGGGAATTTGAACAGGACGTTCGAGATGGGGGCGACGACGCCGTCCTTGAACCATTCTTGTTCGACGACGTGCGCTTCTTCGGGCTCCATCGCCAGCGTGTCGAATTCCGCCAACATCGCCAGCAATTGCGGATCTTCGTCGATCGATTCGGGCTGGAGCTGCGCGGCGATGTAGGCTTCGACGCCTTGCGCCCGCAGGGCTGCAACGTCGCCGGGGCGCGGGCCGTATCCAAGCCGGTCGAGCACGCGCCGCTCCAGCGGCGTGGCGACCGGCCCCTCGACGAGCCGCTCGGTGGCCGTGGCCGGATCTTCCCACTCCCACTTCGCGCAGCCCGCGGTGCAGACCGCTGGCGAGAGGGCCAGCAAGCGGGCAAATTCTCGGCGGGAGAGCCTCATGGCGAAGCCAGTTCCGATTCGCGAGTGGCCGGATCCTTCGATCCCCCTGATTTGCCAGCGTGCAAGCCGATCGGCGCATGCGGCTGCACAACCGCCAGCAGGCCGGCACCAATCGACATGCAGGTGATGACCGGCAAAAACAAAAACCAACCGAGCGCAGGCAGGAAGAAGGCGAAGCTCTGCGTCAGCGCTCCCAAGGCAAGCGCCAGCAGCGGCCGATCTTCGTGCATCAAGGCCCGAGCTCGCGTGGCAAACAATTGTGCAAACCCGGCGCCGCCGACGATCCAACCGATCATTGCCGGAGCGGCCAACAGCCAGGCGAAGCCGTTCGAAATCTTGTAGGCGTCGTTGTAAAAGCGGCCGTATTGCAGACGGCTGGCCAGGTCGTTGAGCGCATCGTCGACAAACGCCAACCAGCGACCCCGAATGAGCAAGAAGCCGACGTACAGCAAGACTGTCAACAAGAAAACAACAAGTCCCGCGAAAAAGCTGGCAACCGGGCGGGCTTCCAAGCGCGCACGGGCACGGCTGACGGGTGCCGGCAAGATCAACGCGGTCCAGACCAGGAGACTGGAGTACATGACCACCAGCCCCAGCACAGCGAAGGTGACGGAATAGACACTAGCCATTGCCGAAGGCATCCCTGGACGAGAGGTGAAAAAGATTGACAAGCCAGACCGCTTGTCACGACTGGAGCGAGATCGCCTTGCCCGCTAGTGGCGGGGTGCAGCTGCCCGCCGTGCCGTTCATAATACACGGCGTCTTCCGCGGGGGGCAACGGTCCGGCCGCGAAAAACGCTTCGCCCCGTGGGCCACAAATCGTTCTGGCAGCGGGATTAAGAGGATCGAGCCGGGTTTTCCCCCTGGCGACGCCCTGCGCGACCTGGAGGGTGGTCCTAAGGTGGGGGGCAGCGGTCATGCCTTGGCGGCGGAGGAGCGGGGGGCTCTAATTGGCCGTCGGTTTTGGCCCCCTACCCTGTTGCCCGGTCGCCGCCCGAGCGCGCGAGTTTGCCGTGGAAGTCTTGGAACTGACATCGCTGGTGTTTGGCGGCTCGGTGCTGGCCGGGTTTTTGGGAGCGTTGACGGGGCTGGGGGGCGGCGTGGTGATCGTGCCGATGCTCGCCCTGGCCTTCGGCATCGACATGCGGTATGCGATCGGGGCGTCGCTGGTTTCGGTCATCGCCACCAGCTCCGGCGCGGCGTCGGCCTACGTGCGCGAGGGATATGCCAACATTCGCATCGGCATGCTGCTGGAAGTCGCCACCACGGTGGGCGCCTTGGGTGGGGCCATCCTGGCGCCGCATGTTCCGACCAGTGCACTGGCCATCGTGTTCGGGGTCGTGCTCCTGTATTCGGCCTATGCTTCGGTGAGCCGCAAGGTGCGTGCTGGTGGGCCGGTCGCCCCGAACCCACGGGCCGTGCGGTGGAAGCTCGACGGCACGCTGCCCGGGACCGACGGACCCATCCCGTACCACGTGACGCATTTGCCGGGCGGGTTTGCCGTCATGTTCCTGGCCGGCCTGTTGAGCGGACTGTTGGGGATCGGCTCGGGGGCCGTGAAGGTGCTGGCCATGGATCAGATCATGCGCATCCCGTTCAAGGTTTCCACGACGACGAGCAACTTCATGATCGGGGTGACGGCCGCGGCCAGCGCAGGGATTTATTTCGGCCGCGGCTACATCGATCCCGGCCTCGCAATGCCCGTGGTGCTGGGCGTGGGGGTGGGGGCCTTGGTCGGGGCAAAGGTGCTCGTTCACGCCAACGTCGGGCCGCTGCGCTGGGCGTTTGCGGCCGTGGTGGCGGCGCTGGCCATCGAAATGATTTACAGTGGCTCGACCGGAAGACTTTGAAAACGCGACGGCGAACGAGGTGTGCAGCGATGAGTTCGGGCGGCTGGACCGACGACCAGGTCGAACAGACGATGGGGCGGCTGCTGCGCTTCGGCGTGATCCTGGCCGGGTCGGTCGTGCTGGTTGGGGGAGTGATTTACCTGGCGCATCACGGGCACGACGTGCCCGACTACGCGCAGTTTCATTCGATCCCGGCACCTCTGCGATCGCTGGCCGGCACGCTGCGCGGCGCGGCGGCCCTGCAGGGGCCTGCGATCATTCAGCTGGGCGTGCTGCTGTTGGTGGCCACGCCGGTGGCGCGCGTGGCGCTGTCGATCTTCGCCTTCGCCCAGCAGCGCGACCGAAGGTATGTGTTGGTGACGCTGTTCGTGCTGGCCGTGCTCGTCTACAGCATGGTGCACGGCTATCGCGACCAGCCGCCGGAAGACGCGGTGCCGCCGGTGTCCGCCGAGAAGTCGGCGGAATGAGCGGCCGTTTAGACGAGGCCCTTGCGGACGGCCCAGACCGCGGCTTGGGTGCGGTCGGAAACGCCGATTTTGCGCAAGATGTGCTGCACGTGTTCCTTGACCGTTTCGTAGCTGATGTGCAGCGCCAGGGCGATTTCCTTGTTCGTCAGCCCGAAGGCGAGCTGGCGGAGGACTTCGCTTTCGCGCTGGGTGAGCGGCACTTCGACGTCGGCGGCCAGGCGGGGCGTGGCCAGCGCGCCGGTGACGCGGCGCAAGGCATCGCGCGTCCACGAGGTTTGTCCCTCGGCGGCGGTGCGAATCGATTGCAGCAGGTTTTCGCGCGTCGTGCCTTTGAGAATGTAGCCGCTGGCTCCCAAGGCCACGGAGCGGGCGACGTAAGTCGGATTGTCGTAGGTCGAGAGAATGAGCACCGGCATGTCGGGCCGGTCGAGTTTGATGCGGCCCAGGGCGTTCAGCCCATCGCCGTCGGGCATGCGAATGTCGAGCAGCACGACGTCGGGATTATGTTCCAGGGCCAACCGCACGGCTTGCTCGCCGGTCGAGGCTTCGCCGACGACTTCGATATCCGTTCCGGCAAACAGACTTCTCAGGCCGCTGCGCACGACTTCGTGGTCGTCGGCAATGAGCAGAGTAATCGCCATGTCTCTCCGATCCCTGAGGCAATCAAAGAACGGCACGGGCCAAAGAGAGATCCGCCACGCCGTTGGAAGTGCACACGCTGTGAATATCGCAATAGGCGCTATCATAATCATCGGCCAATCCGCACCGGAATGGTAAATAACGCCCCCCGCGAGAAGAAGTTTTTGCACGCGCCAAGCTCACGATTTCGTAAGGTGCGAAGCTCACGATTTCGTAAGGTGCCAAGCTCACGGTTTCGTAAGGATGCAATGGCGTTCTTATCTCACCTTTTGCGGTATCCCGCGCGTTTAACTTGCAGCTTCACGATTAGCGCGCGAGGATCGTTTGTAAGTCGTATGTGACGAAAGGAAACTTTCGTTCCGGCGCCAATTGGGCCGACGCGCAACCTTTGTTGAGTGGCGCGGCTTGGCGCGCGGCGAGCCCTGCCACGGCTTTTGCAAGAACATTTCGACCCATCCAGCACCCCCGATGAGCGAATGGTGTGATGCGAACCTTATTGGTCGAGGACGATAAGAACCTGCGCTCGTTGCTGAGCGATTTGCTTCTTGAGAGACAATATCAAGTCAGCGCCTTCGCCACGGCCGAAGAGGCCTGGCTGGCCGCCCAGGGAGCCACGTTCGAGCTGGCGATCCTGGATTGGGTATTGCCCAAGATGAGCGGACTGGAGCTCTGCCGCAGCCTGCGGCGGCTGGCCGGATGCGATCGGACGTTGATCGTGATCCTGACCGGCCGCCGGGATTTGGCCGACTTGAATCAGGTTCTCGACGCCGGGGCCGACGATTACTGGACGAAGCCGATGGATTTGTCCGAGCTCGAAGCCCGACTGACCGTGACCGAGCGACAGGTGCGGAACATTGCCGAGCGGCTAAAGGCCGAAGACGCGCTGCGCGAGAGCGTGGAGCGATTCGAGCTGGCCACCCAAGGCACGAACGACGGCATCTACGACGGCAAGGTTCCCCATCCGAATTGGCTTTGGCCCGACATGCCGTTCTGGTATTCGGCGCGGTTCAAGGCCCTGTTGGGCTACGGCGAGGACGAATTTCCGAACCTCCGCGGCGCGTGGATCGAGCGGCTGCATCCGGAAGACCGGCCCCGCGTGCTGGCGGCGTTGGAGGCGCACTTTCGCGATCGGGTGCCGTACGACGTCGAATATCGGATGTTGACCAAGAGCGGCGAGTATCGCTGGTTCAGCGGTCGCGGCCACGCGCGGTGGGACGCGGCCGGCAATCCGACCCGCTTCGCCGGCGCGGTACGCGACATCACCGAGAGCAAGCGCATCGAAGAAGCGTTGCGCCGCGAACAAGAACTGCTGCGGCAACTGCTCAACGTCCACGAGCGCGAGCGGCAATTGTTCGCCTACGAGATTCACGACGGTCTGAGCCAACTGGTGACCGGGTCGCTGATGCACCTGGAGGCGTCGGAGCAGGCGGCCGATCGCTCGTCGCAATGGGCGCATAAGGAGTTCGCGCACGGCATTCGTTTGCTGCGCGAAGCCGTGGCCGAAGCGCGGCGCTTGCTCAGCGGCCTCAGGCCGCCGATCTTGGACGAATCGGGCGTGGTGGCGGCCATCGAATATCTGACCAACGAAGTCCGCCAGTTCGTGGACGAAGTGAAGTTCGTGCACAAGGTACACTTCAAGCGGCTCGCGCCCCCGTTGGAAAGCGCGATCTTTCGCATCGTGCAAGAAGCCCTCAACAACATCCGGCTGCACGCCCGCGCGAAGCACGTGTTGGTGACTTTCGAGCAAACCGGCGAAACGCTGCGCCTGGAAATCAGCGACGACGGCGTCGGCTTCGATCCCTACGCCGTAGGGGACGATCACTTCGGACTACAGGGCATGCGCGAACGGGCGCGCCTGCTCGACGGCCGGGCCGCGATCCGCTCGACCGCCGGCCACGGCACGCACATCACGGTCGACTTTCCGCTGCCCCAGGCGGTCGAAGAGTGGTCGGAAACCGACGGCTGACGGACGCGGCCAGGCGCGGCGCGTGCGGCCGGCTCAGGCGGCGGGAATCGGCAGCCAAAGCTGGGCGATCGAAAAGAAGATGATGATCCCGGTGACGTCGACGAACGTGGCCACGAAGGGGCTCGACGCATATCCGGGATCGAAGCCCAGGCGCTTGAAGATCAAAGGGAGCATCGAACCGACCAGCGTGCCCCAAATGCAGATCAGCGCCACCGACTGCGCGACGACGAACGCCAGCTCGAACCGCGGGGCCCGGCCCAAATCGATCTTCGGCGTGGAAAAGGCCCGCAAGAAACCGATCACGCCCAGCGTGCAACCCAAGGCCAGCCCCATCGCCAGCTCGTGCCAGATGACGCGCCACCAATCGCCCAGGGTGACTTGCCCGAGGGCCATCGAGCGCGTGATCAGCGTGGCGGCCTGCGAGCCCGAATTGCCCCCCGTCGAAATGCACAAGGGTATGAAATAGAGCAGGATTTCGAAGGCATCGCCGATCGGCTTGAAATGCGTGGTGGCCTGGAACGTCAGGATCTCGGCCACGAACAGGCACGACAGCCACACGGCCCGCTTGCGCCACACCGTGGTGAAGCTGGCTTCCATGTAGTTCTCGACGCCTGGCGCCACGGCACCCTGCATGTGGACGTCTTCGGTCGCCTCTTCGCGCAGCACGTCCATCACGTCGTCGTGGGTGATGATGCCCAGCATGTGGTGTTCTTCGTCCACGACCGGAATCGCGTGCAGGTCGAAGCGGGCCACCTTCTGGGCCACTTGTTCCTGATCGTCCTTCACGTCGACGCTGACGAGCTCGTGGTCCATCAGCTCGTCGATCTTCATGTTCGGCTTGCCGAGGGCCGAAACGAGCTGCCGGGCCGAAACCAGCCCCCGCAGGTGATCGTCGTCGTCGACGATGTAGACGTAGTAGATCGTTTCCAATTCTTCCGACTGCTTGGCGACTTCGTCCAGCGCTTGCTTGACCGTGAGTCCTTCGGGCAGGCGGGCGAATTGCGTCGTCATCATCGCCCCGGCCGTGCCTTCGGGATAGGAACGCAGGCGGAGGATGTCGCGGCGGTCGAGGGCCGGCACGTAGGGCAAAAGCTGATCGACCACCTCGCTGGGAACCGCTTTGAGGATGTCGACCCGGTCGTCGGCCGGCAGTTCGGCGATCAACTGGCCGATTTCGGCCCGATCGCCCGACTCGATGATTTCGACCTGCTTGTCGCGATCGAAATAGCCGAAAATCTGCCCGCGGGTGGATGGATCGGCATGCTGCAAGATGGCCCAGGATTCGGCCGGGGTGAGCCCTTCCATGAATTCGGCGGTGCGGGCCGGATGGAGTGCGACCGAGAATTCCTTCATCTCCTCGACGTTATGCTCGGTCAGCATTTCCCGCAGTTCGGGCAGATAGAGCGTGTTCGTCATACGTCGGGCGTCCCACGATGCTGAATATTGCCGTCCACGATTTCCGGCGCGGTTTACGTCCAGCGAATTCTACGCGCGCGGAGTGCCAGCGCCGAGTCTAACAACGCGCGCCCCGCCCGGTCACCCCAGGTTTCTGGCATCGCCCGGGAAGGCGCATGCGCAGCGTGCAAGAAAAAACGGAGGCTGTCGCGGCGGGCAGGAACGATCTGCTAATCGGCCCGGGCCGCGGACAGTTCCAAGGCGGCCGCGTGCGGGGCGAAAAATCGCTCGGCCGTCGCCAGATCGGTGGCAAAATCGAGATGCACCCGGCTGCCGATCGCCTGGTGCCGGCCGACGACGTTGAGCTGGCCCGAAGATTCGTCGTCGACGCGCAGCGAGCCGGTGGCGGCGATGCTCCAGACGTCGTTCAGATAGCCGCGCAGCTGCGTGCCGGCCGCGCCCAGCCAATTCGAGTGCCGCAGCCCAAGCGTGTGGGGCCGCGGCGCTTGGGGCTGGGGATTTTGCCGGGCCACGGCTGGAAACACGCCGGCCATCGGCAGGCGCCGGCCATCGGCCAGCTCGATCTGCTCGCAGAGATAGGCCAGCCCGCCCCCCTCGGCATACAACCGCCGCCCGTTGCAGACATGCTGCCGCAACGCCGCGGCGAGGCATTGATTTTCGCTCAGGGCCTGCGCGAATCGCTGGGGATGCCCGCACGACAGATAGACGATGTCGGTCCCCTCGGGCAAACGTTCGTCGCGGAGCGGGGAAAAATCGCACATCGTCGCCCCGCGCGATTCGAGCAGTTCCAACGTCTCGGGATAGTAGCAATGAAACGCGTCATCCCAGGCGATCGCCACGCGCAGCGACGACCAATTCTGGCCCGGCCGTTCGGCCGTCGTGCGGCGATAGGGAAACGGCCGCGAGTCGGCCAGGCGGCGGATCCGATCGAGATCGCTCAGCCGGGCGAAGCAATTGCCGAGCGCTTCCCCCAACCAGCGCGGCGGCCGCTCGCCGGGAGCGAGGCTGGCGATTTCAGCCCGCAAGGCTTCGGCCTCTTCCATGCCACCATAGACCGGAATGCCCCACAGCATTTCGAGCTGGGTTTGCACGCGGTAGAAACCGGTCTCGCTCGAAACATGGTCGAGCAGCAGTCCATCGGCCAGGGGATGCGGCGGGACTCGGCAGCCGCCGAGCCGCGAGACGTCGACCACGGCCAGGCGTGGCAGATCGAGCCAGTCGCAGACCACGTCGAGCCGGCCTCCGACGGCAGCGGCAGTTTCGGCCTCGAGATCGGCAGGGCCAAAACTTCCTTCGACCACCGCCAAGCGATCGTCGACCGTGCCGCGCAAAAGTGCCTGGCGGCAAACGTCGGGCGTCATCAACCAATTGTCCAAGTGGCGGGCGGCCCGGCCGCTGATGACCGTGGCCCCGTCAAGCGGGCTGAAGCACGCCCGGGCGCGAAACGTCTGCACGTGCTGGCCGGAGGCTTCGAGTGCGGCCATCAATCCCCACTGCACCGCCGTGGCGTCGGCCTCGGCAGTGATGGTTCCGACGGCGACTCGAGGCAATCGTGACATGCAAGCCACCTGACGCCAAACAAAATCCCAGCGCGTGCTGCGCTTCCAGCGCGTCGCGCGCTGCCGAAGGGACGCGCGGGGGCACCGGCATCCAGACGGCATCCCGAGCACGCGAAAGAGCACGCGACTGCGACTCAAATTCTTAGAGCGCGCCTGGATAGCGTCAATAGAGGGGCGAATTCTTGGCTGCCCGCAACCGATCGGGTTGGAACGAGTGTGCCGGCCGTGCGGGCGCAAAGAAAAGGGCGCTAAATTGATTAGCGCCCTATTCTCTGCCTGGCTATTCCGGCCCGCCTTGTTACGGGCGGGGTTATTCGGCCGTCTGGCGGAGGACCACGTAGTGGTTGCCGCCGTTACGCGTCCGAACGAGGAGCATGACTCCCTTTTCCAGCGACTCGTCTTTCATCGCCGAACGGAAATCGTCAACGCTTTTGATCGTCTTCTTGCCGACCATCAGGATCACCATCCCTTCGGTCAGGTTCTTCTCGGCAGCGATACTGTCGGGATCGACCTTGGTGATGATCACCCCTTCGGTCTTCTTCATGTCGAGCGCTTCGGCCATTTGCTTGGTCAGCTCGCCGACTTCCAGGCCGATGGCGCTATCGCTGTACTCGGGCGTTTCCTCTTCGCTTTCGGCGTGGGGCGAGGGTCGTCCCTTGCGGGAAAGCAGATCGGCGGGCATCGCCTTGGGGACGATGTCGACCGAGATCGTTTCGCCGTCGCGGAGCACCGTCAGCTTCTGATGCGCGCCGACCGTGGCCCGCTCGACCAGCTCCATCAATTCCCGGCGGCTGTGGATCGTCGTGCCGGCGAACTCGGTGATGATGTCACCGCGTTGCAGGCCGGCGGCCGCGGCCGGCGAGTCGGGAGTGACGTCGGCCACGATGACTCCCTCGCCCTGCTTGGCGTGGAAGGCCTCGGCCACGTCTCCCTTGACTTCGTTCTTATCGAGGGCCACGCCGAGATAAGCTCGTTCGACGGCCCCTTTCTTGATCAATTGCCCCATCACCCACTTGGCCACGTTGCTGGGAATGACGAAGCCGACGCCTTGGAACGCGCCATTGTTGGTGGCGATGGCGGTGTTGATGCCGATCACTTCCCCTTCCAGGTTGACCAGCGGTCCGCCCGAATTACCCGGGTTGATGGCCGCATCGGTCTGCAGCATGCCGACGCGGTTGGATTCCAGCTCGCGTCCCTTGCCGCTGATGATGCCGGCACTGACGGTTTGTTCCAATTCGAACGGGTTGCCGATGGCCAGCACCCAATCGCCGATTCGCATATCGTCGGAATTGCCGATCTTGGCGGCCGGCAGCGAGCCAGCTCCCTTGATCCGGACGACGGCCAGATCGGACGAGGGATCGGTCTTCACTTCGTCGGCCTTGTACTTGTGGCCGTCGGCCGTTTCGATGGTGACTTCGTCGGCGCCATCGACGACGTGGTTATTGGTCAAAATGACCCCCGAGGAATCGACGATCACGCCCGAGCCCACACCCTCGCGGGCATGAGGATGCATGTCGGGCATCCCGTTCGAGCCAAAGAAGTCTTCCAGCGGCATCCCTTCGAATGGAGTGCCCTTGAACGGGTCGGCTCCGCCACGGCGGCCGTGAGGCGAGCCATTGCCTTTGGTGTTCTTCGCGACGTGAGGTTTGGTTTTGGCGTGTACGGTGACGACGCTGGGCATGGCCACTTCGGAGGCGTGACGGAACGCGGCCGACAGCTCTTGGGCCTGGTGCAGTTCCTTGGTGGGAACACTCGTGGCCTTTTCGGACGCTTTCTCTTGCCCGACGACCCCGGGTTGCCAACGCGTGGCCCCGACGGCCATCAGCCCGATCAAGGCCAGCCCGACGAGAGTGCGGGAGCCTGGTAATTGACGCGACATGAACTCTTCCTCCCTGCTTGGAATGATTGGAAGTTTTGATTTCAAAATCGTGACGATCCGACGGGCTGGCCGCAAGATCTAGTGGGAAAGCCGAATCGCCACGGCCGAATTCAGCGTTCGCGCAATCCCTAGAAGCCCCTACGCAGTGCCGGAAACTTCTGTTCGTAACGATTGCTCCTGGGCCGTGCCAAGCGGCCGGTCCAAAGGAGCGCCGAAATTGACAAAACCTGCGATCCAGGTTAATTTTACGGAGGTTTGAGAGCGCAAAAATGGCATGCATCGCCGTGTGCCAGGCGGGCCTTTCGTTGGGTTCGGCCGGCCGCGGCGCGCGGGTGCCCCGCAGCGCTCACTCCGCAGGCCGACCAGCGTTCGGCCGCATAGCCACCCCCCAGGCGGGGAAGCCAAAAAGCATTGGATCCATGGCGCGCGTCGAGCCCATTGCCGTTTCCGCCGAACAAGCCGCTCAACTGGAAAAGTGCGAGCGCCGGCTGGGCTACGAATTCCACGACAAATCGCTGCTGATGGCCGCCCTGACGCATGCCTCGGGGGCCCTGCACCGCCTGGCTTCGAACGAGCGGCTGGAGTTCCTGGGAGACGCCATCCTGGGAGCCGTGGTGTGCGAGCTGCTCTACTACCAGTATCCCGACTACCTGGAAGGAGATTTGACCAAGATCAAATCGGTGGTCGTCAGCCGGCAAACGT
>DATJTR010000227.1:0-6328 GCA_035503215.1 Pirellulales bacterium | reverse complement strand
TTGGATCTCGACCGGGCTCCGTTTACGGCCTGGCGGGGGCGGGGGAATTTCATCGCGCGGCTGTTGGCCCGGCCCGAATCGGCCCAAGACTCGTCGGACCGCAGCGTGCTGGGACACGTGACCGAGCTGGGCTATACCGACATGGCGGGTCAATTGCACATGGCCCTGTCGCAGTTCGCCGGCGTCGAGCTGGTGCCGTTTGCCGCGGTGGCGGCGATCGTGGGGGTGTATCTGCTCTGCATCGGGCCGCTCGATTATTTCTTTCTGAAGAAGATCGTCGGCCGGATGCCCTGGACCTGGCTGACCTTTCCGGCCGTGGTGGTGGCATTCAGTGGCGGCACTTACTTGTTGGCCCACCGGTTGAAAGGCAACGAGCTGCGGCTCAACCAGGTCGACCTGGTCGACATTGACGCCGAATCGCACGTGGCGCGGGGGACGAGTTGGTCGACCCTGTTCAGCCCGACGATCGACACGTTCGATCTGGCAGTGCGCACCGAGCCGGGAATGCTCGCGCCGCGAGGGCCGCGGTCGCTGTTGTGCTGGATGGGCGTGCCGGGAAGCGGGCTGTCGGGTTTGGGGCAAGCGGCCGGCGCGGCGATGTTCACCCATGCATACGATTTTTCGCCCGGGCTCGACGCGCTCGTCAATCTGCCGCTGGCCCAGTGGTCCACCCGCTCGCTCGAAGCCCGCTGGTGGGGCGAAGCCGAAGCGCCCGTCATTGCCGAGCTCGCCGATCCGGGCAGTCACCTGCTGACCGGCACGCTGCGCTTGCCCGAGTCTTGGCCGCTCATCGATACGGTGCTGGTTTACGACCGCTGGGCCTACGAGCTGCCCGACGCGGCGGCGGGGCAAACGTTCGACGTCGATCGGCAGCTCGAGCCGCAAACGGTGGAGACCTTTTTCCGGCACATCAAGAATTTCGACGAGAAGAGCGGCCGGGCGCCTTACGATCGCGCTTCGACCGACCTGGCGCGGATCCTGGAAACGATGATGTTCCACACCGCGATCGGCGGCGAGCTGTATACGAACCTGGTCAACCGCTGGCAAGGCTACGTCGATCTGTCGAACCAGTTGCGGCTGGGGCGGGCGGTGCTGCTGGGCCGGGCCGCGCAGCCGGCCGTGCGGCTGTTGCGTGGTGCGGGCGCGGCCATTGAAGGTATAGAAGTGGGCGCGGCCGGCAAGGCGAATCCTTCGGGCGAAGTGCTCGAGGCGGCCGGCCAGCACCTGACGTTTTATCGCTTCGTGTTGCCGGTGAAGAGCGGCGCGGGAAGTTCCAGCGAACGTTAAGAATTGTTGGCCGGAGGAATACGGAAGCCGTGATCGAAACGCACGACTTGACGAAAAAGTATGGCGACCATTTCGCCATCAAAGGTTTGGAGATCGACCTCAAGCAGGGGGACGTGTTCGGCTTCATCGGGCCGAACGGCGCCGGCAAGACGACCACGATGCGGATTCTGGCCACGCTGCTCAATCCCACCTGGGGCGAGGCCTACGTCGGCGGCTACTCGATCTATACCAAGCCCCGCGAGATACGCCGCATGATCGGCTACATGCCCGACTTTTTCGGCGTGTACGACGACATGAAGGTGATCGAGTATCTGGAGTTCTTCGCCGCCGCGTATCGCATCCAGGGGCCGGCACGGCGGAAAGCGGCCAACGAGATGCTGGAACTGGTCGAGCTGGGCTACAAGCGCGACGCGCTGGTGACCAGCCTCTCACGCGGCATGACGCAGCGCTTGGGGCTGGCCCGCGTGCTGTTGCACGATCCGCAGGTGCTATTGCTTGACGAGCCGGCGAGCGGGCTCGACCCGCGGGCGCGGATCGAAATCCGCGGCCTGCTCAAGCGGCTGCGCGACATGGGCAAGACGATCATGGTTTCCAGCCACATCCTGCCCGAGCTGGCCGACATCTGCAACAAGATCGGCATCATCGAGCTAGGCGTGTTGGAAGTGAACAAGGAAGTCGCCCTGGTACTGGAGCAATTGCGGCCACAAACGATTCTGAACGTGGCCGTGGCGGGCGATCTCGACGCGGCGGCCCGGCTGCTGGAAACCCATCCCTTGGTGCAGCACGTCACCGAGCGGGACAAAATGCTGCTGGTGACCCTCAAGGGGCGCGTGGCCGACTACAGCGAGCTGGCGACGCTGCTCGTCACGGCCGGCCACAAATTGACGCTCTTGCGCGAAGACGAGCTGAACCTGGAAACGGCGTTCATGAAGCTGACCAAAGGGATCACGTCGTAAGCGCGCCTTCATCGGGTCGATCGCCCCGTCGGCACGCAAGTTGCATCGTGAGCTGTCCTGCTCTGTGCGTTGCCATATCCATTGCCAGCCTGGGGTAGCCATCATGCAGTCGATTCCCGCGCGGACGGGCGCGAACTTCGCGGCCTGGCCGCAGTTTTTGGCGGTTGCCGCGCAAGTCGTCATGCGGCTGGTGCTCTTCTTCTTGGTGGTCACGCTGGCCGCCGCTTTGGTCCGAGCCGACGAGGCGGCCGCCGATCACTCTGCCCGCGGCGCGACCGGCGGAGAGAAGAAACTGGCCGAATTGCGGGCAAAGCGGCTGCAAATCTCGCAGCAAATTGCCGCGCTCAGCCAGCAGGCGGCCGGAACGGATGGGGATCATACGGACGAAGGCGATGATCGGCTGACGCTCCTTCGCTCGATCGACGCGGTCGAGTTTCATCATCTGGCGCTGTTGGAAAAACAGAACCAACTCGCCGCCGACCTGGCCGACGCCGAACGGCGTCTGGCCGAACTCGACGAATTCGCTCCCAGCGAGCCGAAACCGTATTCGTTTCTGCTGCTCGAAGGACTGAAGGATCAGTTGGCCGACGAAGAGCGCGAAGAGGCGGCCCTGAAGTCCGATCAAAAATCGGCCGAACAGCTCCTGGCCGCGGCCCACACGGAACTCGACCGGGCGGCCCAACATCGCCGGGCGAGCGTTGCGGATGAGCGTGAGAAACAATCGCCGGGTTCGCAGATTGCAGCCAGCAAGCCGGACGAGAGCCGGCACGATGCCGCCGCGGCCGGCACGACCGGTGGAGCAGCCGAGCGGCAAACCGAACTGCAATTGGCCTTGGCACTCGCGCGGGAACGGGTGGCGCTGGCACGCACGAGCGTCGAGGTGGCCAAGCTCCGCCTGGCGGCCAACGCCGCTCGGCAGAAACAATTGAAGAAGAAGATCGAGGTGGTCGAGAAGGACGTCGAGTTTTCGAGCGCGGACCGCGACGCCGAATTGGCCCGGCTGGCGCGGTTGGATGCCGAACTAGACCGCCGCCGTTTGGCCGTCGAAGCCGGACTGCACCCGTTGGCAACGGCTGCTCATGCGGCGGCCAAAGACGCCACGGTCAATGACACGGCGGCCAAGGATACTGCGACTAAGAAGCCGGAGCGGAACGATTCCAACAGAGCGCAGGCCGGCTCCGAATCACGGACGAGCGCGGCGGCGGAATCGCCGGGCGGCCGCACGGCCCAGATGCAGTTGGCTGGCGGACTGCAATCGGCCGGCGAGCTTTATAGCGCGATTCTGCTTCTCGTCGACCAACAGCGCGAACAAATCGCCAACGAGCGGACGCTGTGGCGCGATCGCTATCGGCTGGCCCAGGGCAAGGCATCGAGCGACGAAGTCGACGACTGGCTCGCCGCGGTCGGCACTACGCTGAGCGGCTTGGACGATTGGACCGGTGCCTGGCAGCACCGCTTCAACGAACTGTCGGACGAGCCGCGCGGAGACACGAACGATGCCACGGCCGAGCGGCCAGCAGCAAACGCCGAGGGGCAGAGCGGAGAGGAGCGTCGTGACCAGGCGAGCAGCGATCAGGCAGCCGACGCGGCATTCCGCGAGTTTTCCAGCGCCTACGCGGCGGCCCGGCGTGAAGTGCGGCACGAGCGGCAAGGGCTGGAGCGGTTTCGCGATGAATTGAAAGCCGAACAGGCCAAGCACGCCGGCAGTCAGACGACGCTTGGCCGGTGGCTGGCCTCGTACTGGAATTTGGAGGTGCTCAGCGACGAGAAAGAGGCGGTGACGCTGGGCAAGCTGGTCGTGCTGTTGGCCTACATCGCGGCCGGCATGGTGCTGGCCTACCTCGCCAGTTGGCTGGTCGGGGCGCGGATCTTGCGCCGCTTCGGCTGGCACCGGGGCAAGGCGGCGGCGCTGAAATCGATTCTGTTCTATACGCTGTTTTTGTTTTTCGGCGTGGTGGCCTTCCGGGCGCTGCACGTGCCCTTGGGGGCGTTCGCCTTTCTGGGCGGGGCGGCCGCCATCGCCGTCGGCTTCGGCAGCCAGGACATCATGAACAATTTCATGAGCGGCATCATCCTGCTCACCGAGCAGCCGATCCGGGTGGGGGACATCATCGAATTCAGCGCCGGCCAGGGACAAGTCACTTACATCGGGCTGCGCAGCACGCGGCTGTTGACGAACGAAAACCACGAAATGATCGTGGCCAACAAGCTGCTCTTGGACGAAACGGTCAAAAACCTGACCTTGTCGGACCGGCTGGTGCAAATGACGGTGACGATCGACGTCGATCGGCCGCTGCCCGTGGCCCCGACCAAGCGGAAGATGCAAGAGCTGGTCTTCGCCCATCCGCTGGTCATCAAAACCTGCCCGCCCATGGTCCTGTTGACCGAAGTCGACACTTACGCCCTGCGGTTCCAGATTCTGTTTTGGGTCGAGCATCAAAGCTTCAAAAAATGCCTGGCCGTGCAGAGCGAAGTGCTGGAAACGATCACCGACGCGTTTCCCCCCTTGGATGCCGAGGTGCCGGCCAGCAAGCCGGAAGCGGCGGAGGATGACGACGCGACGGAAGCGGCCGACGATGCGGCAGCTGCGGCCGAGCCCTCGGAACCGACAGAAAAAAACTCGGCCTTCCGCGGCAGTGGACCAGCGCGGAACGGCACGAGCGAGCCGCCGGGCCGGCAAGCCGCGGGACTCTCGCGCGAAATGTCCAACAGCATCCGCAAGGCGAGCCGGGCCGCGATTCAAAAAGAGATTCGCCGAGCCGGCTTGAAGTGACGCTCCTCTCCCGGCCTGGCCGGCATGTTCGGCCGCCGCTGTGGCAAACCGCTTTCGCCGCGCAGGCCAGCACGATAAAAATTGGATGCGCGGCGTGATCGCCGCAGCCTGCGCCGATCGATTGGCCGCCGATTTCTTTTTTCCCGCGTTGCTTCCGGGGGCATGCCAAGATGAAAACGCTGACCAAAGAACTGTGGATGGAAGTGCCGAAGCGGCGGGCGATCGTCTCGATCCATCGCGAGGTCGAGCGGCTGGTGGCCGAGAGCGGCGTGCGCGACGGCCTGGTGCTGGTGAACGCCATGCACATCACGGCCAGCGTGTTCATCAACGACAACGAATCGGGACTGCACCACGACTACGAGGCCTGGCTGGAGGGTTTGGCCCCGTTCGATGCCTCGCCGGCGCGCTATCAGCACAATCGCACCGGCGAAGACAATGCCGACGCCCATCTGAAGCGGCAAGTGATGGGGCGCGAAGTGGTGGTGGCGATCACCGACGGCCAACTGCACCTGGGGCCCTGGGAGCACATCTTCTACTACGAGTTCGACGGCCGCCGAAGGAAACGCGTGCTGATTAAAATAATTGGAAAATAGGGCCCCCTCCTGACTCCATCGAACATCGCAACGGAGCCATCAAATGGGTTTAGATGTCGTCTTTGTGCCTTGCCGCTTCGCTGGGGAACCAGTGACGAAGAGAAACCCATTTACCGGGGTTGAACAAACTGTTGCTCCTCATGAGCCCCTGAACTCCACCGAACTGGAAGCTGTTCGGCAAGTTTTGTCGAACGCAAACGCGCAAGCGCCGAACGAACATGGGTATTGTTTCATCCAACCGGACAGTGGTGGCTCGGCGGAAGTTGCCTGCGAGGACTTGGAGAATGGCTGCATGGTGACTTTGCGCGGGATGTCGTCGGAAATCGAACGGTTCTTGTTTGATCTGTTGGGTGCGGCCGAGTGGGTCTTGTACGCTGCGGTGGAAGACGCCGTTTGCATCACGGCTTCGCCGAACGGCGTAAGGGACCTACTCAATCTCCCAAGGCCGGTTTTTTGCAAGTCGCCAGAGGAGATAGGCGTTCTATTGAGCGGTGGCATTAAGGCGTGGGAGAAGTACAGGGGTCAAATCGTTGGTGACGGCGGATAACGTTGTCTCGATAAATCCGGGCATAGGCCCGTGCTTCCGTCCTAGCTACGTTGAGCCAACTGGGAGAAACAGCAGCGGGCGTGGGTGGCGGAATCCGCATTGGGAATGCCATGCACATTACGGCCAGCGTGTTCATCAACGACAACGAATCGGGACTGCACCACGACTACGA
>DATJTR010000226.1:0-6535 GCA_035503215.1 Pirellulales bacterium | reverse complement strand
CACCTCGGCCATGACACCAAAAATCGAGCCGGCGTGGCCGCTCGCTCGTGGAATCGTAGCCCGGCGGAATCACGATCTTGTAAGGTTGCAGCGAGCCGTCGATTTTGGAGCGATAGGCATGCACGCGGACCGTGCGCGTCTCCGCTTTTTCGTTGGCCCCCAGCCGCTCTCCCTTCGCCAATCGCTCGGCCTGTTCCTGCCCGCGAGCCAGCAGCTTGTCGGCCGTGGCGATCTCGGCGGGATTGAAGAACTCGTGGTACTGGAGTGCCCAGCGCACGGCCTTGGCATAGATTTCGACGTCGGGCAATTCGGCCAGTCTTGCCGGCTTGTCGCGCAACTTTTCCCGCAATTCGGCGATGCGGCTATCGAGTTTGGCCAGCGCTTCCTCCAGGCGTTTGGCATCCTCCGCCGGCACCTCGATGCCCGGCGGTGGCACCGGCCGCACCTTGTCGGCCAGGTTGTCTCCCGGTCCGTCGGCCCGCGCGGTATGAGCGGCGGCGATCAGCGTTATCGCCGCGATCACGAAGATCGCAACGAGAGAAAAACGTTTCATGGAATGCATCGCCTTGGGAATTAAAACTGTCCTGGAAAACCGATCAGGCCCAGTTTAGTTGGCGCGGGCGCCATTCGCCAACTTGCCCGGTTAGTGATCGGGATTCGGCGGCGCAGCGGAAGCGTGCCTGCAGGCACGGCCGCGACAAAGAGCTTCGGAAGGCGGCCGCGTCTCTTGATTCACGAGGCCAGCCTGCCTACAACGTGGAAGAGGTGACACGATGAAAAAAATGCTGCTGCTATTCGCCGCCCTGTCGTTGTTTGCGCCGGCCGCGATCCACGCCGCCGATGCCCCCAAGCCGCCGGCCAAGCCCTCCGCGCCCGGGTTTCCGCCGACCGAGGCCGACGTGCACTACGGCGATCATGAGCGACAGGTGCTTGACTTCTATCGGGCGAAGTCCGACCAGCCGGCGCCGCTGCTGTTCTTCATCCACGGCGGCGGCTGGGTGGCCGGCGACAAGAAGATGAATCCCAAGCCCTATCTCAACGCGGGCATCTCGGTCGTCTCGATCAACTATCGATATTCGTGGCAGGCGCAGCTCGCCGGCATCCGGCCGCCGGTGAAGGCTCCGCTGGAGGACGCGGCTCGCGCGCTGCAGTTCGTGCGCAGCAAAGCCGGGGAGTGGAACCTGGATAAGCAGCGGATCGGCGCGAGCGGCGGATCGGCCGGCGCCTGTTCGTCGCTGTGGCTGGCCTTTCACGACGACATGGCCGACCCGAAGAGCACGGACCCGATCGCCCGCGAATCGACGCGGCTGTCGACCGCCGCGGTGGTGGGCGCCCAGACGTCGCTCGATCCGCTGGAGCTCAAGGAGTGGACTCCCAACAGCCGGTACGGCGGTCACGCCTTCGGCTTCATGGATCCCAACGACCTGAAGACGCGGGACGCCCGCTTTGCCGAATTCCTTGCGCACCGCGAGGAGGTGCTGCCCTGGATCAAAGAGTATTCGCCGATCGCGCTGGTCACGGCCGACGATCCGCCGGTCTATCTGTTTTATTCCTCTCCGCCCGCGATCGGCCAGGAGCAGGCCGACCCCACCCACTCGGCCAACTATGGCGTGAAGCTGCAGGAAAAATGCGCCAGCGTGGGAGTCGCCTGCGAGCTGGTCTATCCCGGCGCGCCCGACGTCAAGCACAAGACGGTCGAGGAATATCTGATTTCGACTCTCGGCGGCCCGGCGAGGTGAGGCTGCGGCCGTGCTTGCCAGCGAGCTTGAGTCCTATTGAGTCCGTGGCGGCAAATGGGCCGAAGGGCGACCAACGGAAGCCCTGAAAACAGGGCGTTTGAGGTTGTGCAACGAGCCCATTTCCAACCTAGCCATCAATAGCTTCGCGTTAGGAGGGAAAGCACCTGGCAAAGGCGAGCAGCGCGCGAAGCGACCCGCGCAAGCGAATCTTCCGCCGCAGGATGGCCCACAGCAAGTTTCGCTCTTTGGCGACAAACGCCAGCCACCACTGGCTGTCGGCCACGATCCGCAGCGTCGCCTGTCCCTCGTGGCCATCGTGGATTGCCAGGCGGCCATCGTGGATCGCGACCGTGGCTTTCTTCTCCGGTTGGCCGGTGAAGGTGAAGTGATAGACGGCCTCGAGCCCGGCGGCCTTGCCCGGCTGAAAGAGCAGCTTGAGTCCGAAGAGGAACCCGTCGATCGACGTGGCGCGGATCCCGCTGCTCACGCGCTTCACGGTCTTGGCGGGAAAGCGCCGCGTGGCGTGGTCCTCGGCGTCGGAGCCTGGAATGACGTAGATGGTCTCCGGCTTGTCGGCGAGTGGGCGCAGCGTATCAGAGAGATAGGTGGCTCGGTCGGTCAGAAACGGTCCGATGACGTCTTCGCCCGCCGGGCAAACCGCCAGGCAATAGGCCGCCTCGTAGTTCGGTCCGAAGGAGAGGGACTGCCACATCGAGGCGGTCTCGGAGAGCGTGGCTTTTTCGCGATAGCTGAGCGCGCCATTGCTCGCGGCAACCCGCTCGATCCAATCGGCGAAGCCACTCATGAACTCGCGATAGTTGTGAGTCATGCAACTGGAGAATTGAAAATCGCCCTGCGGCGAAATGGCGCCCACCGGGCAGGCGGCGACGCACAGTTTGCACTCCAGGCAAGGATTGTAGTCGAGCGGCGCGTCGTAGCTCGAAGCCTCGGCGTCGATGAGCACCGTGCCCAGCACGATGAAGTTGCCGAATTTCGGGTGGATGACATTGCGGTGGATGCCCATTCGCCCCAGCCCTGCCTCGACCGCGACCGGCTTGTGCGCCACGACCCAAATCTTGCCGGGAAAACGGTCCATCTCCATCGGAAAACCGGCCGACGGATTCAAAGCCCGCACGCCGCGCTCCTGCAGCGCGGCCACCAACCGCCGCGCGACGTCGTTCGAGTGATCGTTGGCGTTATGGAATTCCAAATTCGAAACCGACCGGCTGGGGCTGCGGACTGGTTCGTGATTCATCAGGCAAACGAAACTCACGAGGGTTTTCGCGTGCGGAAACACCCGCAGAATGTCGGCCCGCTGGTCGCGAATCGCCGGCCGATCGATTTCGACCAGGCCAGCATCGTCGGCCCCGCAATCGAGGCACAGTTGCCGCAGCCAGGCCGCGTCCAACGGCTCTCGGCTTGGAGTGGCCGCCGTGCGGCGACGAAATTCTTGCACGGTCGGGTGCTCTTCGAGTTTCGTCATGATTGGCCCCTGCCGTTTGTCGGTGATGAATGATGAATCCTGCGCCGTCGGCAATCCCGTAAAATGCTGCTAACGGCGAAGGTGCTTGATTAGATTGCGATCGACATCTAAAATGTACAGGGGCGAGGTGAGCGGGTCAACTCGAATTCCATCGCGGGCCAGCGGAGCGCGATCGCAGCATGAGAAAATCGAAGCAGGAAACCGCGGAAACGCGCGAGCGAATCGTGGCCACGGCTGCCGCCGAGTTTCGCCGGCAGGGAATTTTGGCGACCGGACTGGCTGACTTGATGAGCGCCGCGGGATTGACGCATGGCGGTTTTTATCGCCACTTCGATTCCAAGGAACAGCTCGTCACCGAGGCTTGCGCCGCGGCGCTGGCCTCGACCACCGAGGGACTCCAGGGGGCCGCGGCGGGAAAGCCGAAGCGCGAAGCGCTGCGCGCCATCGTCGCGCGGTATCTCTCCGTCCCGCACCGCGATCATCCCCAGGCGGGCTGTGCCTTTGCGGCGATCGGCAGCGAGTTGGCGCGTGCCGATAAAAAAACGCGCGCCGTGGCGACGGAGAGTTTTGAGGGCCTGGTCCGCCTGCTCGCGGCCGGCTTCGACGATCTCGCTCCGGCCGAGGCCGAACAGCAGGCCCAGGTGGCCGCCGCGACCATGATCGGCGCGCTCTTGATGTCGCGCATCGTGAGCGACCCGGAATTATCGCGCTCGATTCTTCGCAACGCCCAGGCCGCGATCAACGAGTTGTAAGGTGGCAGCGAGCCGTCGATCTTCGACCGATAGGCATGCGCGCGGACGGTGCGGGTGTCGGGCTTTTTGCCTCTATAGAGCGGTTCGCCCTTGCCCCAGCGGCCGACCAACTCTTGCCCGCGAGCCAAAAGTGCATCGGCCCTGGCGAATTCGCGTGGGTTGAAGAATTCGTGGTCCATGAGCGCGTAGCGGACCGCCTTGGCATAGATTTCGACGTCGGGCAGCCCGGCCAGCCGGGCCGGCTTGTCGCGCAACTGCTCCCGCAGCTCGGCGCTGCGGCCGTCGAGCTGTTTGAGCCCTTACTCCAGCCGCTTGGCGTCTTCAGCCGGCACCTCGATTCCTGGCGGCGGCACCCGCCGCACCTTGTCGGCAAGATTGTCGCCCGGGCCGTCGGCTAGCGCGGCAGAAATTGAGAGAGAGATTGCCGCGATCGCAAACGCCGCAGCGGGAGAAATGCGTTTCATGGAGCGCACCACGATCGGAACCAAAACTGTCGCGAAAACCGATCAGGCCCAATTTAGTTCAAACGCGGGGCGCGTGCGCCGAGAAAAGCGAGCACAGGCGCGGCTGAGTTGGATTGAAACCGGGACTGCCGCCGAGGACGCCGTCAAACGGGGGCCATCGGCGTGTACGCCGGCATTGATGGCACGACGCGATGGAGATGGAATGCTGGCTTTGTAACGTCGTTGAAAATTGGAAGCTGCTCGATTCGGTAGCTCAAAGCTTCAATTGAGAGGAAGCCAAATCGCCGTTGGATAGGCCTTGCAATTTGCCGGCACAAGTCATTTAACGAAGTTATTTCAAATGCGGTGAGACGCCCCATGACATCGAGCGTGTAGGTTCCCGGGCCGCAGAAGCGAAAGAAGCGGGTGGGCCGGAATACTTGGTCAATTACAAGCGCCAGCAGGCACGTCGGAGCGGCAGCGTGAGCGGCGTAATTGTTTGCTTGCCATTCGAGCACGTCGCTCGTCGCCATATCGAGCGAGGACTCCGTCGTGACCAAGACGCCCTGCCTTCGAAGGCGGCTAAGTTCACGTCGAAGCCATTTGCCCTGCAGCATGGCGTGACCTACCTCGTGCCAACACGTGAAAGGCCGCCGTGGATCGCTGTGGTCTAAGGACCTGTCGATGTAACAGGCGTCATCGGTCGGGTCGTACGCTCCAAGGATCTTTTTGCCGGCCTCGTCGAAACCCAAATCGTGGTCTTCGTAAAGCTTGATGCCGAATTGCGGGTAAATGATTTGGTCGTACACGGCGTCGAATGAGATGCTGATGATGTCCAACGGCAAACCGCACGCTCGAAAGTATGAATCGGTCAGACGTTTCGCTCGTGCGGCGATCTCCGACAGCGATAAGCGTTCGGGTCGGATACGAGACCCGTTGTCACCGCGGCTCATTTCTTCGCCCTCCTAAAAATGGCGAGAGCGTCATGCTGTTTCCGTTCGATGTCCGCGACAGTCCTCTTCAACTGGCCCGCCTTTGCCAGGTCCAGCAATTCCTCAGGCTTTGCGCCTAAGGCGCCGGCAATTTGGCATAGGAGCTCGGGGCTTGGGATCTCCCCTCGGGCCTCAATTCGGGAGATGTAGCCTGGGGTCTTCTTCAGGGCCTCTGCGAGATCGCGGACCGTGAATTTGCGTTTTTCTCGCAGTTCTCTGATCCGGGCTCCGAGTTCGTGCATCTGGACACCTAAACCGTGTTTACTCAACATGGTAATCAATGTGGAAAACTTGTCAATGATCTGTCGATAGGCAGCTCGGTTCGCGTTGCGATCGTCGGTGTCCCGGGGATCGGCGCTGCTCGATTTGGAGGTACGCACATGTTGAAGAAAAGGATTGCGTGTGGCCGATGACATTTGTACAGTAAACGTTTGCGCATGCCGTCTGAGCGCCATCACGTTTTTTGCTCGCGCCGACGCAGCCTGCGCGGTTCCCGCGCAAAAGTTAGCCATTAACCGAGCGGAGGAACGGCGATGACAGACGCCCATCGATTAGCTCAACTCATTGCATCGTGCTGGCGCGTGAGCGGTGAAGGTTCGCGGATTCCCACATCAAATGGCTTGCTGGACAGGGCGCTCAAGGCAACATGGGACGCCGGCGGGTTTCCCGACTGGGCCCGAGATCGCTTGCATTTCGTCGACTCACGAATCGGGCTCCAATGTGTCGAGGTTCCCGAGATCTTAGAGTGGGCCCAGCGTTCTCAGCTAACAAGTGCCCCGAATCCGTCATACGAAACAACAGAGGTTCAAATCAGCGAAAATGCCGCCAAGCGCCTGTTGGGCTCGCTCGATGTGTCCGAGGGGGATGCAGCAAAGTGGGGCAAATCGCTTCGCTGCGCGATGTCGCTTGCCGAGGGAGAACTGGTTGGGCTTGATCATGCGCGTGTCGAGGACTACTAGGGAAAACGCGAGAGTGCGCATAGGGGCGAGGGGGCATGGGCGGTCGCGATGCTCTAGTTGAGCAGCTGAAGGCTAGCTGTCCCACACTCTGGGCTGAGCTTAACGCGAAAGCAGCCGGCTGGACGTCGGCCGTCCATGATCGACTCACGAGGAACCGGAAGGACAAT
>DATJTR010000225.1:0-3946 GCA_035503215.1 Pirellulales bacterium | reverse complement strand
TGCCTCCAATCCTTCGGCCACCTGGCGGGCGATCCACAGTGCCACGGGGAGCGAGGGACGCTGCTCGCCCGCGATGCAATCGTCGAGCGACCAGCCGTCGAGGTAGGGCATCACGATGTAGTAAGGAGGCGCATCCAGATTGGCGGCCAGCACCGGCACCAAGTGGGGACTGGAGGTGCGGCGGCCGACCCGCACCTCGCGGGCCAAAATCTCCAGCCCGCGTGGATCTTCATCCCAGGGACTGCGGAGTAGTTTCACGGCATAGCTGGCCGCGGCGCCGGGAGGCGAAGTGGCGTGCCGGGCCTGATAGACCTGGGCCAGCCCGCCCGTGCCGACCAGTCGCTCCAGCCGCCAGGGGCCGACTTGGCGCGGCGGCGTTTCGGTGGCAGGAATTGCGGCGGCCGCGTGCCGGGAATGTTCGGCCGTGCTGGGCGCGAATAGATTGCGATCGGAGACCAGTGGCGTCATGCGCGTGGACGTGTCGGGGCGAGATTGGAGCGGAAGGAAAGACGCGGATCGGCAGGGAAGATGCGAATCGGGATCGGAGAGGCAGACGGGAAAGCGTTCGAGGTGGGAGGCCCGTGATGGGCCGAGCGGAGCGCAAGGCAGGGATGGGACGCGCTCGCTAGGGAATTAGATCGGTTGGCGGCCGGGCCGAATTCAGTCGGCTATTGGTGGAAATAAGCCGGGACAGCGCCGCGGGTGAAACTTCCCCTTGCTGCCTATCGACTGCCAGCACGCCGGGTGTTCGCGGACGTGCCGGCCGGGGAAATTGCTCTCTTTTTGCCGAGAGGCCCAGGCTCGACTGCCCCGCGAGCAGGGCCTAAGATATAAGCTTGAAGTAACTAGAAGTTAGAAAGATTGTCGCCCGGCGGGCGTTCGTGGGAGCAGCTACATGACGAAGCAACGGACAAAAGGCGGTTTTACGCTGGTGGAACTGCTGGTGGTGATTGCCATCATCGGCGTGCTGATATCGATGCTGCTGCCGGCCGTGCAACAAGCCCGCGAGGCAGCCCGGCGAATGCAGTGCATGAACAAGATGAAGCAGATCGTCCTGGCGCTGCACAACTATCACGATCCGAACAAGAAATTCCCGGGGGTGGGTTTCCAGGGCGTGGCGGAAGGGATCGCCAGCGTCTATTGGCCGAACCCTGGCTCGGCCGTGAACCCGGGGGTCAGTCCCTCGAGCGGTTATACGACGGGGGGCAGCACGAGCAGCGCGTCGGCCTCGTACAGTTGGATCGTGCGGATCTTGCCCTATATCGACGAGGCGCCGCTGTATAACCAGATCTCGACGGCGTCGGCCAAGTTCACGGCCGATGCGTTCACGCCGTACAGCACGATCGTTCCGGGGGCGGGAACGCCCTATTGCATGGTCTATGCGTCCGGCGGCACGACCGTGCTCAAGCATTTCTGTGCCGTGCAGCTCGACGCCACGGCTTGCCCCAGCTTCACGGGCACGCCGCAGGTCGGTCCCTCGCAGTATAACGGCTCGGTGCCGCCGAGCACTTACGGTCCGAACAGTTCCTTGCTGGGCAGCACGCCGCAAAGCGCCTGCGTCACGAATTACGTGGCCTTGTCGGCCACGCACTTTCCTTGCATGGCTTATGCCAACGAAAAAAACCTGGCGCAGTACTCCAGCGCCCCGACCGGCACGACGGAGCAAACGGTCGACCTGCCGAACGGCATGATCGTGCCCGGTCCTGGCTTGAGCATCAAGTCGTGCTCGGACGGCACTTCGAAGACGCTGATGCTGGTCGAGACGATCGAGCCGGCCGTGAACTGCTGGTACGACGGTACCACGACCTGGACCACCGGCATCAATCCCAACAGCCTTTCGAGCTCGAGCAACTATCCACCAACGCGGACGGTGACGTCGGCGAACCCGTTCGGATTTTGGCTCGATCCGCCAGGCGGATCGACGGCTTTGAACATCGGGCCGCAGACGAACCGCTTGATGATCTACGGAGTGGCCAACATGGTTCCTTGGGCCACGACCAGTTTGCCCATTTCCTGGGGACCGAGCAGTCAGCACAGCGGCGGCGTGGTGACCCACGCGGGAGTCGACGGCTCGGTACACGGGATCACGCAAGAGATCGATCCCTCGGTCTACATGCACTTGATCACGATCGCCGGCGGCGAACCCGACCCGATCCCCGACACGACGGGGGTGTAGTGCGCACAGCTCACGATGCGCGTGCGGCGGTAGGGCGCCGTGCTTATCCGGCACGGGCTAACGTGCTTCGCCGGCGGGTTTGGGCGAATTCTCACGTGCCCGGCGCATCTGCTCTCGCTTGGCGACGAGCTGCTGATATCGCTCCAGCGCGCGCTCTGCTCGGTCGCTGAGCTGCTTGCCGACAGGAGTGGTGACCGCCTGCACGATCCCCTCGAGATTCGGCAGGGTGATCTCGGCCTGGGCCTGGGTGGTGGCAGAGGCCAGCAGGGTCAGGGCGACGAGAATGGTGAATCGCTTTGACATCGGGCTACTCCTTTAGCGTTGAATGGGGCCGGTGCGAAGCGCGGTCATCTTGCCCGAAAGGTCGCCCCCGCGTCAAGATTTTGCCACCGCGAGGGCGAATGCCGCGGGCGCGGCTCTCGGACGGCCGCCTTTTCGGCGGAGGCGGCTCGGTTTAAGATAGCTCGTTTCCGCGCGCGGCCGGTTGGGCCGCTGGCGGGCGACCGAGATCCAGCCGAGGCGAGGAGCGAAGAGCGCGTGTTACGAACCCATACGTGTGGCCAATTGCGAGCCAGCGACGTCGGCCAGAGCGTGACCCTGTGCGGCTGGGTCGATAGCTTTCGCGACCACAAGGGGGTGCTGTTCGTCGATCTGCGCGACCGCTACGGCAAAACCCAGGTTGTCGTTGGGCCCGAGTCGGGGGCGGCCAACTTGGAGCTGGCCCGGGCGCTGCGCAGCGAATGGGTGATCCGCGTCACGGGGCGCGTCGCCGTGCGGCCCGAGGGAAGCCTGAACCCGAAACTGGCCACCGGCGAAATCGAGCTGCGCACCGAACAATTGACGGTGCTGAACAAAAGCCTCACGCCGCCGGTGCAGCCGGGGGGCACCGAGCTGCCGGGCGAGGATCTACGGCTCAAGCATCGCTATCTCGATCTGCGGCGGCCGGCGGTGCAGCAGGTGATGCTTTTGCGGCACGCCATCATCCGCGGCATGCGGCGGTACTTTGACGAGCACGACTTCATCGACGTCGAGACGCCGATGCTCGGCCGCAGCACGCCCGAGGGGGCTCGCGATTACCTGGTCCCTAGCCGGATCCATCACGGCCATTTCTATGCGCTGCCGCAGTCGCCGCAGCTCTACAAGCAGATTCTGATGATCGCCGGCTACGATCGCTACGTGCAGGTGGCCCGCTGTTTCCGCGACGAAGATTTGCGGGCCGACCGGCAGCCCGAGTTCACGCAGCTCGACGTGGAAATGTCGTTCATCGACTCGAGCGACATCATGGCCCTCATCGACGGATTAGTGGTACGGCTGGCCCAGGAGATTCTGGGTCTGGAAGTCAAACTGCCGCTGCCGACGATCACCTACCACGAAGCGATGGAGCGATTCGGCCATGACGCGCCGGACTTGCGATTTGGAATGGAATTGGTCGACCTGGGTGACGTGGCGGCGGAGTGCGATTTTCGCGTGTTCCGCGGGGCGCTCGAAGCGGGGGGCCGGGTGCGCGGCATCAATGCCTCGGGGGCGGCCGCGGCCTATTCGCGCAAGGCCATCGACGATTTGACCAACTTCGTGATTCACGATTTCGGCGCCAAGGGGTTGGCCTGGTTCAAGGTCGAAGAAGGGGGCGTGCTCGCCTCGCCGATCGCCAAGAATTTCAGCCCGGCGCTGCAGGCCAAAATCGTGGAGCGATTCGCCGCCCGGCCGGGCGACTTGCTGCTGATCGTCGCCGATACGTTCGACGTGACTTCGAAGGCGCTGTACGCGCTG
>DATJTR010000224.1:0-2736 GCA_035503215.1 Pirellulales bacterium | reverse complement strand
GGTGTCGCCGGCGCTTGCCCTGTTGCCGAAATGGGGCGCAATCGTCGTCGTCCTGCTTGTTGCGGCCGTGCCGGTCGGCGCCGCGCTGGGTAGCTTGCCCCTCGTGCAAACTTTTAGCATCTACCACGTGCTCTCGGCGGGGATGGTGCTGCTGTCATTCGGCTATGGGACGGCGGAAGTCGTGTCGCAAGAGACGATGGGGGTGGGCATCAGCCAACTGGTGCGCGAAAAAGTCGAGCCGCCTCCCAAGGCGGGCGGCATGGCCAGTTCGGCCTACACGATGCCCGTCGCGGCCAATTCAGCGCCAGGCCCCGACCAGGGAGGCGCCGCGCCGAACACTGCCGCCAACCCTGCTGGCCCGGAAGCCGCGACGGAAACTGCGGGCCCACCACCCCCCGAGCCGGAACCAGCCGACGTCGCCTGGTCGGCAACGGCCGACCCATCGCACGGCGTGCAGCCCAAGATCAACTCTCGCTTGCCGTCGATTCATTTCGGCGTGCAACCTTGGAATCCAATTACGCCGGCGGGGCCGAGTGCATGGCTGGCCGTGGGGGACAACCGCAAAGAAGAATCGGTGCGGCAACTCTGGGATTCGGCCGAGAACGAGCGGCTCGGTGAACTCGGCGGCCAGATCGAGTTCACTGAGCCTGTGACGCTGTCGGCCGATAAGCCGGTGATCGCCGGGTACATCCACTCGGGCCGACTGGTTGAGGTTTGGTCCTTGGTCGAAGGACAGATGATCAGCCGAGTGCCCTGCCAGGACATCGTGGGGGATGCGGTTCCGCGGATTTATTTCTTGTCGCCGGACACGCTGGCATTGGTCTACCCCCGCGCGAATCAGCCGGCGCCGGTTTGTCAGGTCTGGAATTTCACGACCAATGAGATGCAGGGAGAGTTCGTGGCGATCGGCGCGTCGAACGACGCGAAGACTCAGTGGGCGCTGAGCCCTGGCCACAAATACCTGGCGGCAGCCGATCGGTCGGTGCTGCGAGTTTTTGGCCTCAGCGAGCACACAATGGTGGGCAAGGTGGCGATTCCCCCCCTGCCGAACGCGACTGCGCTCGACTGCGTTGGCATCGCCTTCCATCCCGATGGAGCGAGATTGTCGGCCTTGTTCCGGGGAGAAAAGAAATTTCGCCTGCTGGCCTGGGACATGAGTGACGGTCGCGTGCTCGCCGACGGCGAATTCAACATCGACCTCTCACGCGGTGCCGCTACTGACGGGCGGCCGCTCGAGCCGCTGGGCGGCAACGACGGTTGGGTGGCTTATGAACGAGTGATCATTCCACCCATCACCGGCAAGCAAGTGCGGGCCTGGTCGATCAATCACGCGTCGCTGTCGGCGCCCAGCACTCCGCGGGTGGCCAAGGTCATCGACTCGCGGAAATTGTTGATCATAGCGGACGACAGCCTGCACGTGGTCAAGGTGCCCTCGCCCAAGCAGCGAGCGCCCAACGAACTGTTGACGCTCGCCCAACTGCTCAGCGGCAGTTCGAGCCAGTCGAACGACAAGAACGCAGCCGGTCAGCGGCCGATGCCGGGAGCCGGCCAGAGTGCTGAAGGCGTGCCCGAGCAAATGAGCCGCGAATATGTGCGAAACACATACATCGACTTCCTTTCGGCCGACGACGAGCGAGTGAACGAAATGATCCGCTGGGCTCCCTGGTCGAAGCGGCCGGTTCTTGGCGTGCGGTGGGGATTGGGCATTCTGCCGACGAATGTTCCCGGCCCGCTCGTGGAGAAGGAACAAATCGAGCCGGTCACGGGCGCCGCCGGGCCGAAGCTGGTGGCCGAACTGGACAGCAGCCTGGAACAAGGAGATTTCGGTGCCTGGCCGCCTGGAAAGGACTCGCGGCTGACGCGAGTCGGGTGGCTGGGAATCGGCAACCGCAATCAGTTGCTCGCCTCGGCCAAGCGGCAGGAGTTTGACATCGTCGCCGTGGTGAACGTCAATTGGCAAAAGGGCGACGCGCGGCAGATTTCGGTTCGCGTGGCCGACGTGGTGAATTCCATCGTGATTTACAACTCCAGCACGCTGAAAGTCGGGCCTCCCGGTTCGAATCTGGCGGCCAAGGCCGAAGCGGTCGATAAATGGGTCGCCGAGGTGATGCGCCAGGTCGATCAGAAGATGACGCTGCAACCATTTCCGGAAATGACCGCCAAGGAAGCGTTGCAGACGATGGAGAAGCGCATGGAGGCCAAACGCCGCAATGTGATTGCCGATCTGGTCGAACTGCGGGCCTATCAGGCTCGGCACTTGATCGATGAATCGACCGCGGCCGGCTACTACGAGGCGTTGATGGGTGAAGGCCGAGGGGCCGCCTTCGCTCACGACGACGTCGACGCGCGCCGCAAGATTCTGAAAGAGCTGCTTCCGGCCGAAGATTCGAGCGGGAAGAATTAGGCTGCGTGGCGCGGGTCAGCGGCCGGCGCCGGCCGGGTTGGGTTGTCGACGAGCGCCGCCAGCCGCTCGACGGTGCGGGCCGTCGCCCCACGCTGCGCCGCCACGACCTCTCTAGCGCGATTGCCAAGCTCGGTTGCAAACGCCGGTTCGTCCAAGCAGCGCCGGACGAATGCCGCCAATTCTTCGCCGTCGGCTACGACCGTTGCGGCCCGCGCCCCGACCAACAGGCTGACCACGTCGCGGAAATTGTGGGTCGCAGGTCCGAAGCAGATTGCCGCGCCGTAGGCGGCCGGCTCGATCATGTTTTGCCCACCACGCGACGAGAGGCTGCC
>DATJTR010000223.1:0-3794 GCA_035503215.1 Pirellulales bacterium | reverse complement strand
CGCTCCAGCCCTTCAGCACCCGGCTGTGCGGCGTCGGGCCCATGTCGATCTCGGCCTCCAGCTCTTCTAGCGTCGTGCCCAGGGCTTGCTTGATGATGCGGTCGATCGGCCGCCGCTTGCACCACAGCACCGGAAAGTCGCGGGCTTCGCCCGTCATTCCGGCCCCCTCGAAATCCAAGAGCGGATCTTCGGCAGTCTTCAGCTCGGCGGCATATTTTTTCACGTCGTCGGCCAGATGGTCGATGCGTTCTTGCTGCTGCCGCCACAGGTCGTCGTCTTTGGTCGTCAGGGTTTTGAATTTCGTGTTGGCCTCTGCCAGGGCGTCGACGGCAGCCTGCCAACGCAGTCGGAGGTTGCCGACCGAGCGCCGCAGATCGAACTTGTCGCTCACCAGAATCACCGCGCCGGCACCGTGCTCGTAGGCGTTGGAAATCTTGCGGCTGAAGGCGGCATATTCCGAGGCCGCCTGGCCATTGAACACGCTGTGCGGATTGTCCTGCTCGGGCTCGTGCCGCAGCACGATCACCGCCTTGTCCTTCACGTCGATGCCGGCGTAATCGTCGTAACCCTCGTCCTTGGCCGTAATGCCGTAACCGGCAAAGACCAGCGGCAGATCGATCTTTCCCGCTCCACCGATGGCCAGCGGCGTGTAATCCTTGCCGACCGCTTGCTTGACCGCTTCGTCGGCGTCGCCGCCGACGTTGGGTCCAAAAAACTCCAGCTCGTTCTTGTCCCCCAGACTGGCCCCGGTGGTCACGTTGAATCGCTGGAATGGCGAATCGCCGAACAGGTGGGTTTTAAGTCCCAAATCCTCGAATTGCTTGGCGATGAAATCGGCCGCCAGGTTGATCCCCTTGGTTTCCAGCCCGCGTCCCTCCAGCTCGTCGGAAGCCAGGTATTTGACCGACGAGGCCAGCCGTTCGTCGGCGGCGGTGGCGGATGCGGGGTCGGCAGCCTCTTTGTTGACTGTGGCGGCCGATTCGGCTCCGCGGACGCCGCATAAGTTGAGTGCCGAGAGTACTGCGATCGCGGCGAGGGCGAAAAACGGGGGGCAGGGGCCGCCGCAGGAACGCTGAAATCCAGGCAGGAGGGAGCGAGACATGGGATGCAACTCCGAGGGGAACGATCAAACTCCAGTCCGATTCTGGGTCAGCAATCGATGCCGGTCAAGGATTGCATTTTCGGCGGTAGATTGCCGCATTTTCTGGTAACTGCCCCGCTTCCTCCTGCGAGCGCCGCCTGGCATCTCCCAACCAGCCACGGAGGCCGAGAAAAGCGGGCAAATCGGCCATTCCATGTCCCTCCAACGGGAGGGGGATTTTCCCTTTGACACGGCCGCCCCGAGCCGATATTCTCTGCCCCGCTTCGCCGGAAACTGCGGGTCGGCAGCCGGACCAGCCCTTGGTCGGTCGCTCCCGGGCGGTTGGACAAGGATGTCCGAGCGTCGGCCGGTCGAAGCGGAAGCAATCCTACCTGGTTCTGGCGTGTTTTCGGTCCTTCGCAGCGGCTCACGGTCGCGGCGAATCGGCAAGGCTCGTGCGCTTTGGGGGCAAAGCGTGGGGCAGCGCCGGTTCGATCGTGCCGCGACGGTCCCGAGCTTGTGACGGCCACCGAAGTGCGACATGGAGGTTCAACGCCTGTGCCCCGACCGACCGTTCTCGTCGTTGATCCCTCGGAAGAAACTCTCGAAGTTCTACGCACTGCCCTGGCTCGCCAAGGTGCCGAGATTCTCTCGGCGCGCAAAGCCGAGCAAGGCCTCGACATGGTTCGCCGACACCACCCCACGGTGGTAGTGCTCGACGAGGACAGCGAGGCGGTCTGGCCCCTACAGCTTACGGCCCAGTACGACGACGAGTCGCAGCGGCAGCACACCCCGCTCTTGGTTTTGGGCACGGCCCGGCGGCGCCATCGCCTGCCCACGGGCGACTTTGTGGCCAAACCCTACCATTACGGACCTCTCGTCCGTAAAATCGAGCAGTTGTTAGCACAAGCACAACAAGCTTTCGCCCGCAGCGCGTAACAGCGGAGCGCCTCTCGTGTTGTCGTGGCGCGTCTGCCGGTCGAACGGTGCCGCTCTTCTTGGCTGTTTTGCGTGGCAGGTGGTTCGCGTGCCGGCGCGCGCCGGCGTGTTCCTGCCTCGGCGGTGACTTCGAATGGCGAGTGTTTGCGGTGCGCCGTGTTTCGCTGCGCCTGGAGCCATCGACCGTGCCGCCGTCCTTATTCGTCATTTCCGGCCGCGACCAAGGGGCCAAGTTCGAGCTCGAAGACGGCATGATGGGGCTCGGCCGCGACTCGTCGAACTTCGTCCAGGTTCATGATACCGAGGTCTCCCGCCGCCATGCCGAAATTCGCCGCGAAGGAGACGCTTACACCGTCGTTGACCTGGGCAGCTCCAACGGCACCTACGTCAACGGCGAACGGGTCGAGCGCCATGCGCTCTCCAGCGGCGACCGGCTGCAAGTCGGCAGCACGCTGATCTTGTTCACCGACCCGGGCGATGCCCCGGCCGAAGACCTGTCGGACAAGATCGACATCGTGATGCGCAGCCACGCTTCGGACAATTCGCGCATCGTCCGCTCGATGTCGCAGGAAGAAGGGAGTGCGATCTTCCAAGGCCCCCTCTCTACCCCGGCCCGCGGTGCCCGGCTCGACCACGCCCGCAGCAACTTGCAGATCATGTACCGCACGACGCTGGCGGTCAGCCACACGCAGGACATCGATCAACTGCTCACGCGCATCATGCAGTTGATTTTCGATTGGGTCGAGGCCGACCGCGGTTGCGTGATGCTACTCAGCGAAGAAACGAAGCAGCTCGAGCCCAAGGTCCATCATCACCGGCACGGCATTTCCACGACCGACAAACTGGTAATCAGCCGCACGATTCTCGACTATGTCACTCAGCGGGGCGAAGGGGTGCTAACCAGCGACGCCCGCGACGACGACCGCTGGACCCCGGCTGTCAGCATTCTGAAGATGGGAGTTCGCGAGGCGATTTGCGTGCCGATGCAGGGGCGCTACGGCATGGTCGGGGCGATCTACATCGACACCTCGCTCTCGCCGCAGAACATCGTGCAGTCGGGCTCGGCCACGCGTTTCACCGACGAGCATCTCAAGCTGATGATCGCCATCGCCCACCAGGCCGCCTTGGCGGTCGAAGACACCCGCTATCATCAGGCCATGGTCCAGGCCGAGCGGCTGGCGGCCGTCGGGCAAACCATCGCCACGCTCTCGCACCACATCAAAAACATTCTGCAAGGCATCCGCGGCGGCAGCTACCTGATCGAGATGGGTCTCTCGGCCCACGACGAAGCGGTGGTTCGCAAAGGCTGGGGCATGGTCGAGCGGAATCAGAACAAAATTTCGGCCCTGGTGATGGACATGCTCACGTTCTCCAAAGAGCGCGAGCCCGAGCCGATCGCCGGCGATTTGAACACCACCGTGGCCGAAGTGATCGAGCTGATGCAAGCCCGCGCGAACGAGCTCGACGTGGCGCTCGATTGGCACGGTTCGCCCGACATGCCGCAGGCGATGTTCGATCCCGAAGCGATCCACCGCGCGGTGCTGAACGTCGTGACCAACGCTCTCGACGCTTGCGAAAAACAACCCCAGGGCCGGGTGACCGTCTCCACCGCCCATCTCGCGCAGGAAAAACTGCTGCAGATCATCGTCGAAGACAACGGCGTTGGCATCCCGGCCGAAGACCTGGAGCGAATCTTTACGATCTTCGTGTCGCAGAAGGGGAACCGCGGCACCGGGCTGGGCCTGCCCGTGAGCCAAAAAATTCTCAAGGAGCA
>DATJTR010000222.1:0-2676 GCA_035503215.1 Pirellulales bacterium | reverse complement strand
GCTCAGCAGGCCGCCGAAAAGGCCGCCAAGTTTGGGGTCAAGGAACTCGAAGTTCGGGTCAAAGGCCCCGGCAGCGGTCGTGAAAGCGCGATTACGGCCTTGCAGGCTGCCGGCATGACGATCAAGAGCATCGAAGACGTCACCCCGTTGCCGCACAACGGTTGCCGGCCGCCAAAGAAACGCCGCGTCTAATTTGGCCTACTCCCGTGACGCGGCTTTCGCGGCAGCACGGATCACAGAAAACCAACATCCGCCAATTTGAGAGTTTGAGAGAATCATGGCTCGGACCATCGGACCCGTTTGCCGCCTGTGCCGTCGCGACGGCCTGAAGCTGTTCCTCAAGGGGACGCGGTGCGACACGCCCAAGTGTGCCATCGAGCGGCGCGATTCGGCGCCCGGCATGCACCAGTATCGTCGCAACAAGCAGACCGATTACGGCCTGCACTTGCGCGAGAAGCAAAAGGTGAAGCACTACTACGGCGTGTTGGAACGGCAGTTTCGCGGCTATTTTCAGCGCGCCGCCCGCAGCAAGGGAAACACCGGCAACACGCTGATGAGCCTGCTCGAGCGCCGACTGGACAACGTCGTGCATCGGCTCGGCTTCGGGCTCAGCCGCGCCCAGGCCCGGCAAATGGTCACGCACGGTCATATCACCGTGAATGGCCATCACCTGAATATTCCCAGCTACATCGTCAAGCCGGGAGACCTGATTCGTGTGAAGAATCGGGCCAAGAGCCTGCAATTGGTGCAGGCCAATCTGGCCGAGCATCGTCGAAACGTGCCCGATTTCTTGAGCGTGGCCGAAGGCGCCATTCCCGAAGGCCGCGTGCTGCGCAACCCGGCCGCCGAAGACATTTCGATTCCGGTGCAGACCCAACTGATTATCGAACTTTGTTCCCAGTAGAGCGTCCCATGGCGGCCGCCCCGCACTCGCGGTCGCGCTTGGGCAACGGAGGCAAGAATGCATATTCGCTGGCGTGGGCTTGAACTGCCCAGTCTCGTTACCTGCGAGCAGAAAACCCTTTCCGGCACGTACGGCAAGTTCGTGGCCGAGCCGTTCGAACGCGGTTTCGGCGTCACGATCGGCAATGGGCTGCGCCGCATCCTGCTGTCGAGCCTCGAAGGCAGCTCGATCACGCAAATCAAAGTCCACGGCGCCCAGCACGAGTTCACCACGTTGCCCGGCGTCGTCGAGGATATGACCGACGTCGTGCTGAACGTCAAGTCGCTAGTGGTAAAAAACCATAGCGACTCGACCAAAGTGATTCGGATCGAGAGACATCAAAAGGGAGTGATCACCGGGGCCGACATCCAGACCGACGACTCGGTCGAGGTGATCAACAAGCAGCATGTGATCGCGACCTTGACCGACGACGTGCCGTTCGTGATGGAAATGGTCGTCGAAAACGGACGCGGTTACGTGCCGGCCACCGAGCATAGCCCGAACGTGCAAGAGATCGGCATCATTCCGGTCGACGCGGTCTACAGCCCGGTCGTGCGAGTGCGCTACGAGATCGAAGAAACTCGCGTCGGCCAGAAGACCAACTACGACCGCTTGACTTTGGAGATTTGGACCAATGGTTCGATTCATCCCGAGCTGGCTTTGGTCGAATCGGCCAAGATTCTCCGCAAGCATTTGAACCCGTTCGTGCAATACACGGAGCTCGGTGCCCGGGTGCATGCGGCCGGCCGCGGCGCGGCCAGCGGTGGCGACGCAGCCTTGGAACAAAAGCTCAACATGACCCTCGGTGAATTAAAGCTGTCGGTGCGGGCGACCAACTGCCTGGAGTCGGAAAACATTCATTCGGTGCGCGACCTCGTTCGTCGCAACGAAGACCAACTTCTCGAAGTCCGCAATTTCGGCGAAACCACCCTGCACGAAATCCAGGAAAAGCTGAACGAACTTGGCCTGCGCTTAGGAATGCGCGTGCCGGCGTCGGCGGCAATCTGATCGCAACGCCTCGCCAGCCAACCGCTCGGCGCATCTAAGGTCGCTCGGAAGGGCGGCCGCGGCCCGGGCGCTGAGAACTCGACACACGACTCGCTCGAAAGAGACCAGCCATGCGACATCGACGAAAAGGACGTAAGCTCGGCCGCTGCCCCAGCCACCAGCGCGCATTGTTGCGTAGTCTGGCGACGGCCCTGTTTCTGACCGAGCGCGACGCCGAACACGACGAAAACCGTCCCAAGGTCAAGGGGCGGATCATCACCACCCTGGAAAAGGCCAAGGAAGTTCGCCCCGTCGTGGAAAAGGCGATCACGCTCGCCTGCCGGGCGATCGAAAGCACGCGCGATGCCGAAAAATTCGCCACCACCGCCGAGCGCAATAGCGAGGCATGGAAGAAATGGCGGGCCAGCGATCAATGGCGCAAATGGGCGCACGCTGTCGCCCCGCTGGTCGATGCCCGCCGTCGGGCACTGGTGATGCTCGGGGATAAACAGGCCGTGCGGATTTTGTTTTCCGACGTCGCCCCGCGATTTATTGGCCGCTCGGGCGGATACACTCGGGTGTTGCGGTTGGCCAAGCCGCGGTTGGGTGATAACGGTACCCGGGCCATCTTGGAGTTTGTCGGCGTCCGCGACCGGGTCACCGAACGCGCTCAAAAGCCCACCTTCGAAGCCGCCGGCAGCAAGTAAGGGCGTCTCGGCCAACGAGCCTGCAACGCGAATTGCCGG
>DATJTR010000221.1:0-7737 GCA_035503215.1 Pirellulales bacterium | reverse complement strand
GGCGGCCCTGGAGATGGCCAGCCTTGTTGCCAGGTTGAAATGAAGCGTGGCTTCGCTCCCGCCTGGAGGCCGGCCGCCGGGTCGGCACCAAACCGAACAGCCAACTGCCAGCAAACCATCCCCGACAGCCGGAGGCGTTTTTGAAGACGTCCCGGTTTTCGAAACGATCGGCGAGCGAATTGCAGCCTCGCCCACCCCGAGGAGGACGATTGGGATGACTCGTCGCAGTCGAGCGCGCGAAGTCGCGATGCAGGTCTTGTACCAGGATGACTTGAATCCACGGCAGAACCCGGCCGCGGCCGATGACTTCGTCGGCAACCGACTCAGTTCGTCCGAGTTGGCGGACTTCGCGCGGTCTTTAGTGGCGGGAGTGCGGCGGAATCGGGCCGAACTCGATCAGGTCCTGGCCACCACCGCCGACAATTGGAGCTTGGAACGGATGGCCGTCACCGACCGGAACGTCTTGCGATTGGGCGCTTACGAGATACTCTATTCGGAAACGCCCGACCGGGTTGCCATCAACGAGGCCGTGGAGCTGGCCAAGCGTTTCGGCTCGAAACAATCGGCCCAATTCGTCAACGGCATCCTCGATCGGCTGCTGACGTTGCGCAGCAAGCGGCCCGAAACGCAGTAGCCACTGCCGCCGGGGCGAGACGTTACGCATTATTTTGCCGCACCCGCACGCTGGGCGGGCGGAAGAGGCGCGAGATGGGTTTATTCGACAAAATCAAGCAGGGTCTCAAAAAGACGACCCAGCTTTTGAAAACTGACGTTCGTGACCTGTTCAAAAGCGAAGGTCGGCTGGTCGACGACGCTTTTCTGGAAGAACTGCTGGAAAAGCTGGTCAAGACGGACATGGGAGTGCAGCCGGCCCAGCAGATCGTGGCCGAGGTCGGCAGCCAATTCCGAGCCCGGGTCGTCCACATGGAAGACCTCTTGGCATGCGTGAAAGCCAAGCTCCGCACGATTCTGGCGCAGCCCGATGCGCCGCTGCGGTTTGCCACGACCGGACCGACGGTGATCATGGTCGCTGGCGTCAACGGTGCCGGCAAAACGACTTCGATCGCAAAGCTTACCTATCTGTTAAAGTCGCAAGGCAAACGAGTCGTGCTGGGCGCCGGCGATACCTTTCGGGCGGCGGCGGTTGAGCAACTGACGATCTGGGCCGACCGGCTCGGGGTGCCGATCGTCAAAGGCGCCTCAGGGGGCGACCCGGCCGCCGTGGCGCACAAAGCGGTCGAACAGGCGCTGGCCGACGGGGCCGATGTGTGCATCGTCGATACGGCCGGGCGGCTGCAAACGCAACAGAATTTGATGCAACAACTAACGAAAATTCAGCGTGTAATGGGCAAGCTGATCCCCGATGCCCCGCACGAAGTGCTGCTAGTTCTGGACGCGACGACGGGGCAAAACGGCATCAGCCAGGCCCGGCATTTCACGGCCGCGGTGCAGTGCTCCGGCATTGTCCTGGCGAAGCTCGACGGGACGGCCAAAGGGGGTGTGGTTGTAGCGATCCGGCAACAAGTTGGCTTACCGGTGAAGTATTTGGGGGTGGGCGAACAGCTGGAAGACCTGACCCCGTTCCAGGCGGACGAATTCGTCGACGCCTTGTTTGCCGACCTGACGACCAAATAAGGCTCGACAGGCTTCTTTACGCAGGCCGTAGACTCTTCCAGGCCTTGCTGCCAGCAGGTGGGTTTCAGCCCCGTTGACTGGCTTTTCCCGTTAATTCGCCAAGTGAAGCGCGTCGATAGGTCAATTGGTGGCGTGCGCCAGAGCGTAAGCAGGCGGCGCTGGCGTGCGCCATCCCCACCGGTTTTGGACCTACCCCGCGTCGAGTGTGAACTGCACACCGCACCCCCATTTTCCTTCCACGGATTGGAGCAACAGAAATGAGAGCTCTCCGGTTGACGCTTTCGGGCGTCCTGGTCGGCGCTGTGTGCGCCGCTGCTGTCCACGGACAGGACAGCATGAGGCAGCCCGCCTCACTGCAGCAGTCCTCCTTCAGTGAGTACAAATACAACAGCTATTACGAGCAGGATGCATCGGCGGCCCCTCCAGCTGCCGAAGAGCAAGCCCCGGCGGCTGCCGCGGCTCCGGCTGAAACTGGCAACGCCTGCAACACCTGCAGCACGAATTGCAACTGCAACGCCTGCTGCGACGACGGTTGCCTGGCCGAAGACCTGCTGACGTTGGGCGGCCGGATTTGTCCCGACTGCAAGCCGGGAGATCCCCACTTGCTGCTGGATCACTTCCCGTGCCTGAAGAAGTGCACAAAGGTGAAGATGGGCGGGTGGTTGGACCAGAGCTATACCTGGAACCCGCAAAACCCATCGAACGGCTTCAACGGCCCGGTGACCTGGACCGACCGCTCCAACTCGTACGAACTCAACCAGTTGTACTACTGGATCGAGCGCACGTGCGATAACGGCGGCGACGGCTGGGCGTGGGGTGCGCGTGCCGACTTGCTGTTCGGTACCGACTACCGCTTCAACACCGAATCGAACTTGGAAACCCGCTACCAGTTCCAAAGCCCGAAGAACATGGGTAACGACCGCTTCTACGGTTTCGACTACCTGCAATTCTTCGGCGAAGTGGCCTACGACAAGAGCAAGTTCCGTGTCGGTCACTTCCTATCGCCGGTCGGTTACGAAGTGATTCCAACAACTGGAAACTTCTTCCCCACCCTGCCTTACATATTCCAATACGGTGAACCGTTTACTCACACGGGCGGTACGTGGACGTACACGGTCGATGAAACGTTGACCGTCTCGACCGGTATCATCCGTGGCTGGGACAACTTCGGCAACAACAACCCGCACCTCGGCAACCTGACCACGTTGACGAAGACCTTCGAAGACAAGTCGTCGTACGCCACGGTCTTCATCTGGAGCTCGGAACCGAACCAAAACAATGGCGAATTCGCTGGCGGTTCGGGGAATCGCGCTCATACGCCGCGGTTCATCTGGACGCACGCCTATACCAAGCCGCTCACCGAAAAGCTGACGTACGTGGGCCAGTTCGACTACGCCCAACAAACCGATGCGATGGTCAACGGCCGGCTTGCCCGCTGGTATGGTTGGAATCAGTACCTCTTCTACAAAGTCAGCGACTGCTGGACGTGGGGTACCCGCTTCGATATCTGGCGTGACGAAGAAGGCTTCCGCATGGGCGGCTTCCTCGGCAGCACCAACAACGGCGCGGCTCTCCGTGGTCTGAGCAGCAGCTTCAACAGCTTCGCCGGTACGAACTACGAATTGTCGGTCGGTGCCAACTGGCGTCCGAACGGAAACACGGTCATTCGTCCTGCGGTTCGCTGGGATATGTTCCAGGGCAACTCGGGTTGGGGTGCCGGGCAGCAAGCCTTCAATGGCGGCGCACCGACTGTCCTCCGCCCGTACGACAATGGTGCCCACGACTGGCAGATCCTGATCGGCTTCGACTGGATCACCCTGTTCTAAAGAGCGACTGCCGATGCGGCTAGCCGGCCAGGAAAACCTGGCCGGCTGGCCCGGCTCGCACGAGGATCGAAACAGACGGTAACGTCTCGAGGTAGGTTGGGCGGGTGTCGTCTCCCAGGGAGAGACGACACCCGCTCTTTTTTTGCGCCGTCGCGGCCCCTTGGCCGCAAGTGTCGCATTTGACCTTCTCGTGCCGCCGGCAAAATCGATCCCCCACGCCGCAGACGCGTATTTGAGCGCGTAAATTGGCCCAGCCCGCGGGGCCGATCGCCCGCAAGCGAGCACGCATTTGGTCCCTTGCTTAGTTCCCAAGCGGGGAATGTCGCGCCGCTGTGCATCGCCGGGCACTCTTCGCTAGCGTAGTGCGTACTCCGCTAAGTTTTCGCTCGCTCTAAGTGCCGAGAAACAAGCGTTTTCGACGCTCGATCTCACTAACCACGATGTTTGGCATAGCGCTTGCTTACTAAGAAAAGCAATGGCCGCTCGCAAGGAATGACCCGCGACGGCATGCGTAAATCGCAGGGATGCGACTCAAAATTCAAGCAAGCACGTTTTGGAGGGTGGGAAGATAACGTGTGAGGGGTGCCATGAGCCGCCTGTCAGGGATAGTTCTGGGGTGTGTGCCCTGCAAGGCTGACTGAGCGCTAGGTGGCCTTTGGCGACTCTTGGCACCCCGCTTTTTTACTTACGACTGGCGATCGACCAATCGCCGCCAATTCGATAGCGACTTCGGCTCTTGCCTGGGCCAGAAGGATGCCCCTCACGGCTTGGGTAGGTGCTCCGCCTAACCTACCCAAGCCGGGGCTTTTTTAAGGGGGTAGTTTTCTGATTCCGTGGCCGCAGAAGAAGCTCTACAGGGACCGTTGCGGTCCCTTTTTTTTTGCGCATTTGGGCCCGCTTTTCACCGCGTTGCCCTGGCGGCTAGCGGACGTTAGAACTAACGTTGGAGAGACGAGAGCCGCCGTTCGCGCGTGAGAGCCGGCGCTTTCGTCGATGCAGCAGACGGTGTGGCTGGTCGCCCGGACTGGTCGCGCGGAATGGTTGCACTGTGCAGGCAAGCGAGAGCGAGCGGCCTGCGGCACGCCCCAGAACCTGCCGTGGAGTGGAGCGGATGAAGCTGATCATCGCCATCATTCAACCGACCCGTTTAGAAGCGGTGAAAGCAGCCCTGACCGAAGTCGAAGTTTTCCGCCTTACGGTCATGGACGTGCAAGGCTTCGGCCGCCAAAAGGGTCATCACGAGGTCTATCGGGGACACGAAATCGCCGTCAATCTGCTCCGCAAGGTCCAGTTGCAGATCGCCGTCAACGAAGAATTCGTCGAACCGACGATCAACGCCATCATCAAAGGTGGCCGAAGCGGCAAATCCGGCGAAATTGGCGACGGCAAGATCTTCGTGTTACCGCTCGACGACTGCATCCGCATCCGCACCGGCGAACGCGGCAAGGAAGCGATCTAACGGATCGCAGCGACGCCGCGACGTCTCACTGTCGCACACGATCGGTCGTGGCGTTTTCCCATCGAAGTTCGCTTTCGCCCGGCGCACCCCGTCAGGCGCTTGCGCCGCGTCGCGCGGGCAGCCATTTGCACAGGCCGATGCCGGCGAAATACAAACCGACCAGCGGGACCAACATCAGCAGCATGCTGTTCGGATCGCCGCCCGGGCTGAGAATCATCGACAAAATCGCCAATACGATCACCGCGATGCGCCATTTCGCCAGATACGACTCGACGGTGAAGATCCCGATCCGCTCTAAAAACAGCATGACCAGCGGCAATTGAAAGCTGATGCCGAATCCCAAGGGCAACAGCAACACGAAACTGAGCCACTCGCTGATCCTGAGCTCGGTGTTGATGTGGAAGGCGCGGTTGTAGCTGAAGAAGAAATTCAGCACCGGCTTGAAGACGAAAAAGAATGCCGTGCTGGCACCCAGCAAGAATAGACCGATGCTGAAGGGCAAGAAAAAGTGAATGTACCGCTTTTCGTGCGCGTACAAGCCCGCGGCAACGAACGACCATAAGAAATAGAAGACAAATGGGCTGGAGATGATCGCGCCCCCCAAGAAAGACGCCTTGAGCCAGATCATGAAGGTCTCGGGGGCCCCGGTACTGATCAATTGATTCCGCTCGTCGTCGAGAACCGATCGCCAGACGTGAATCGGCAACAGGTCGGATTTGCGCAGGACTGGTTCCTTCGCGGCGGAGGGCTCGCCGCCTGCCCGCTCGGACGCAGCCGTCGCGGGCTTTGGAGCCGGTAGTTCCACTTTGTCGAACGCCTCGGGAAATTGCTTCTTCAATTCGGCGAGAATCTCCCGCGGATCGATGTAGATCGGGTCGGGCAGCATTCCCCCGCTAGTCACCAGGTCGGCGAGGGCCGGATCATCGAGCAGACGTTGGGCGGTCTCGTCGTTGTGCTCCGCCCGAGTGCGCAGCTCCTCTCGAAAACGCTCGAGCGACTCCGTTTCGCGGTGCTCCACCAGCGCCTTGACGAGGGGCCCCTGAATGAAATTGACGATCGACGTGCCGAACAGCATGCCAATACAAAAGCCGATTCCCAGGCTCAACACCGCCTTGAACAAGCTGACGCGCAACTCATCGAGGTGCTCGCCAAAGCTCATCGTCGTGTGTTGAAACGGGTCGCCGCCGAAATTATCGGCTGCGGGCTGCGGGGATATGTTGGTCGCCATATAGGTGGGATGATAACCGCGGTGGAGACACCGGGAGTAGGGGGGCAGGCTGCGGGGAATGACTCGTCGCCACTCGATTCGCTCGATTCTAATTCAAATCGCAATCGGTTGCCGATGGATCCGATCGGCCGGCGTTTTGCGTCCCAGGCCCCGCGGAAGCTGGCCATCGCATTCGAAGCAGGGCATCCGTTGAGAAAGGGAGCCGTGGGGCATCGGCGAACTGGAAAACCGGGTGAAATGGCCGATCTTGCCGAATTTAGGGGCTTTTGGTAGAGTCCCGCCGAATTTTTCCCCGCCTCCGGATGTTGGCCCCTGAAGCGCCAGGCGCGCTTCATTGTTTGCGCATCCGCTGTGCGACCGATTGGTGGCAACTTCCCGTCCTTGCCATGGCCTTTGCGATTTCAGTTCGCCCGCCCTCGCCATGCCCGCGCCCTGGCGTTGGCATCGCGCCCTCAAGGAAGTGCCGTGAGGGCGGAAGACGAGCAATGACTGTTGCGCTGGCCCTACTCCTGCTCATTCCGGCGGGCGGCTGCCGGATTTGGCGACAACGGGCACAGGCCTCGCGCTCGCTAGCCACGGGCCGGCAGCTTGCGCAACAAGGGGCGAGCGCCATGGATCGGGGCGATTGGCTGGCGGCCGAAGATCTGCTCAGTCAGGCCGTGCAGCTATCGCCGCTCGATGCCGACGCACATCGCCGTTACGCCGAAACGCTGTGGCATCGAGGAGCCGCGCAGGAGGCGATCGCCCAGTTGGAAGAGGCGGCGCGACTGGCCCCTGACGATCCACAGATTGCGGTCCGCGCTGGTGAAATCTATCTGGCCAGCGGACAGATGGATCGCGCCCGCAAGGAAGCCAACCGTGCGCTCGACCTGGATCCCAAACTGGCCGCTGCCTGGGCACTGCGCGGCCACACGAGTGAAGCGATCGGTGGGCTCAAGGCGGCCCTGGCCGACTATCAGCGTTCGCTCGGATACCAGGCGGACGACAGGCAAGTGCTGCTCGCGGTGGCCGAAATCTATCGTCAATTGAACGAGCCCGAGCGGGCGCTCACCAGCCTGCACGCGCTCGGCGACAGTTATCCGCCCAGCGAAGAGCCGCAACAGTTGCTCTACTTGGAGGGCTTGGCGTTGGCGGCACTGGGGCGATACGACGACGCGGTCGCTCGCTACACGCTGGCCGGCGAGCGCGGCGGGCCGACCGCCGAAATCCTCTTTCGCCTGGCCGAGGCCGAACTCCTAGCTGGGCGTGGCGTACATGCCCACATCGCCGCCAAACAGGCGCTCGTGCTCGATCCCAATCATGCGGCGGCCCAGGCGCTTGTGAATCGGCTGGAGGTTGCCCAGTCGCCCGCCGCGGGCCTGACGCGGTAGTGCCGACTCGGCACGTCGAGCCAGCGCCGAGCGGATCGCTCGGGCGGTGAGGTGTGCGGATGGCGCAGCGACACGCGAGGCACACGTGGCACGGTCGGCACAACCGGCCGGTCGGCTGCGCCGCGCCAAGCCTACTTGCCGGACAACGCCGACTTTTTTTGGTCGCATGGGCCCAAATGCCGGCAAAAAGCGGCCCAAACCGGTTTGACCCGGCAGGAT
>DATJTR010000220.1:0-10362 GCA_035503215.1 Pirellulales bacterium | reverse complement strand
ATAGATGATGCGGCCGCAATCCTTGCAGAAGATCGCCCGCGACATGGCCAATTCGGCCAGGCTGTTGGGAGTGAGCTGCTTGTAGCAGCCGCCGCAGAAGCCGTTTTGCACTTCGGCCATGGCGTCGGCCCCTTTGGCCTTTACGACGCGTTGATAGTCGGTCTGAAAATCGTCGGGCAGCTTGGCTTCGGCCTCTTTGAGCACGCCTTCCAGGCGTTTGATGTCGGCTTCGAGCAGGGACGATTCGCCGCGGACGGTTTCTTGCACCTTGGCCAGTTCGTCCTTGGCTTGCGTGAGGCGTTTTTGCGCTTCGGCGATCATGCGCTCGAATTCGTCGATCTTTTCCAACGACTCGAGGATTTCGTCGGCCAGCACGCTGCCGGCCATTTCGTCGGCGGCGATTTGATCCTTGAGGGCCTGATATTCGCGATTGCTGGTGGCGGTGTTGAGCTTGCCTTTGAGGCTGGCCACTTTGTCTTCGCCGCTTTTGAGCAGCAATTGTTTTTGATCGGAGCGGACGCGGGCGGCTTTCGACTCGGCCTGGATCTTGGCCAATTCGTCGCGCAGGCGAGCGAGGTTCGCCTCACGCGCGGCAACTTGCTTGGGACCACGCTGGAATCGCTCGCGCAGATCGTCGAACTGGCGGTGAATGCGATGCAGTTCGCGCAAAGCTTCCGCGGAAACAGCCATGAGAATTCCTCGTCTTCGCCCAGTTGCCAATGAGTTGATTCGTTTCGCCCAGCCGCCGGCGCGCACCCTCCTCCAGCAAATACCAAGCTGCGTCTGCCGCCGTCCCGCTCGCTCTGCTCCCGTCCCTATAGGATACCAGAAAACAAAACGGTCCGCCGAACGAAAAACCGGTCCAGTGGGGCGGCGTGCGCGATTAGTCTCGCCGCGGTCCGCGGTTGTGCCGAGGGGGACAGTCCCATTTTGCCGCGCATAATTGGGAGAGTCCCCTAGCGCGTCGCCGAAGCTTGTTGCGCGGGCTGGCCCCTGTGGCGAGCGCTAGGCGGGGCGGCAAGGAAAATCCGTAGATCAACCGTCGGTTCGCCGATGGTTAATTTCGTTTCAAAAGAATTCCCCTCAGCGACCGCCTTGGCGATCTCCACAAACGGGCAGCGCACGGTCGACCATTATTCGCCGCCGGCGGCGACGATCGCGGCAATGGCCGCCTCATTGATCCAGGCAGGCTGCTGGAATTGGCGAGCGAAGCCAACGGCCGTAACATCGTGAAACTCTCGCATTCGCTCCCTGTCCGGGTCGCCGTTCCAGCGGAGCGCCTTGCGCAGCGTGGCGCGGGCGTTGGGATTCGCCCCGCGAGCGAGCAGCAGCCGGGCCATCGCGTCGGTCTTCACGACCAGCGTAACGGTGGTGTGGAACAGGGGGGTGTGCCCGCCAAAACCATCGGCATCGACCGCGGCCCGCCCATTGGGATCGGCGCCGTGGTCGAGCAGCCACTGGGCAATTTCGATTTCGTGATATTCGGCCGCCATGTGCAACAGCGTCGCGCCGTCGAGCGGGGCGCAATGCAGCCCGTCGCCCGGTTTGATCCCCGGTTCGAGCGGATAGATTTCGCTCTCGCTGAAATGCCGCCCCATCGCCGCCGGCTCGCGGAGGCAGCAGGCTTCGAGCAAGTCGACTCGGCCGCGATGGATCGCCATGGGGGCCGTGTCAGGAAGGGAAAGTCCGAAGTCGGCAAACGCTTCCAGGCAAGCATGCTTGCCGGCCGGATTGCGACAGTACGTCGAAATGATGATCTGCACGCAGTCGCCGAACGTTTCGCTCGTGGCGCGCGGATCGGCGCCGTGGTCGAGCAGCCACCGCAGCGCCAGCGGCTGTAGCGTTTCGCACGGCGCGCAGAGAATCGGATAGTCACTATCAAAGCGGGCATTCACGTCGGCGCCTCGCTCGAACAGCAAATCCATCATCGGAATTCGCTCGTCGAATAAGGCGGCGCGCATCAACGGCGCATCGCCCCCCTGGTGAACGTCGGAGCCGTTCTCGATCATCCAGCGGGCAATCGCCAGCCGCTCGGCGGTCGGCGGTGCGCCGCGGCATTCGGCCGCCCAGGTCAGCGGGCCGCTGTCGCCATAACCGAGCGGCGCGCGGTGCAGCGCAGGATCGCGGGTCATCATCGCCCGGACGCGGTCCAGGTCGTTTGCGGTGATGGCCTCTTTGAGCCGGCCGATTTCTCCGAGCGCTTCGACGTGGGCTTTGAGCTTGGCCCAACTGGCAAAGCCGTACCGCTGGGCGATGGCCCGCTGCGCCAGGGCGAGCGACGTGGCGCCCCCGGCGCGCAGCAGGTCTTTCGCCTGGTGCTTGAGGTGGGCGAGATTGGGCTTCTCGGGCAGCGAATGAGATGGGGAATCGGCCGACACGGCGACCTCCTTTCATTGAGCGCGCCCGGCGGTCCGCTGCGGACGGGCTGAAAGAAGGATCGCTAAAATCACTGCGAGACAAGACGGGCTTCTGCCCTTTCCGCGGACCGGCGGCACTCTTGAGGCCAAGCGGAAGTATAAAGGCCGCGGAGCGGCCGTGTCGAGAATCCGCCTCCGGATGGAACGACAAAAAAACCGCGGACCCAGGCGGGCCCACGGTTTGGATAACGCGCGAGTGACGTGCTTTCCGGGGCTCTCACCGGGTGGCACGCTCTGCGGTCCGCCGCAGGGCGTGCAAAACGCGTCGAACACCTCTCGTTTGCTTGCGGTTACCTCGGTCGGCGAAGCTGGAATTTGAGGAACGCGTATTGGCGGCGGTGCCAGTGAGGTAGCGGCCCTGGCGTTCCGAACACGCCCTGCGGAGTACCGCAGAGCGTGCCACCCCAGCACCTCGGGCCACCCTGCTCGTGCCAGGTTTCGGCGTGGGGCTAGTCACGGACGATGACAAAAAAACCGCGGACCCAGGCGGGTCCACGGTTTTGAGTTGTGCAGCGTTGGATCGCCGAAGGGGACAGTCCCGCGCACTTAGCTCGCGATGCCGCTCAAGAAGCCTTTGAGCTGTTCGCTGCGCACCGGATGCTGCAGTTTGCGGACGGCCTTGGCTTCGATCTGCCGCACGCGTTCGCGGGTGACCTTGAAGATCCGGCCGACCTCTTCCAGCGTGTAGGTGTAGCCGTCTCCCAAGCCGTAGCGCAGGCGGATGATTTCGCGCTCGCGATAGGTGAGGGTTTTGAGTAGGCCCTCGATCTTGTCGCGGAGCATGGCCTGCCCGGCCGTGGTAATCGGGCTTTCGGTCCCCGAGTCTTCCAGAAACTCGCCGAAGCTGCAGTCTTCGCTCTCGCCGACCGGCCGGTCGAGGCTGACCGGGTGACGGCCGATGTTGAGCACGCGACGGGTTTCCTCGACGCTGATGTCGGCCGCGCGGGCGGTTTCTTCGGTCGTCGGCTCGCGACCCAGTTCCTGCTGCAACCGCTTGGAAACGTTGCGCAGCTTCGAGAGCACGTCGATCATGTGGACCGGGATGCGAATCGTGCGGGCCTGATCGGCGATGGCTCGCGTGATGGCTTGCCGGATCCACCAGGTGGCGTAGGTCGAGAACTTGTAGCCGCGGCGATACTCGAACTTATCGACCGCCCGCATCAGCCCGGTGTTGCCTTCCTGGATCAGGTCCAAGAAGCTGAGGCCGCGATTGCGATATTTTTTGGCGATCGACACGACCAGCCGCAAGTTGCCGCTGGAAAGCTGCCGCTTGACGGTTTCGTAGTCGTGGAACTGGCGCTCGATCATTTCGACGCGTTTCCGCAGGCTGCGGGGGCTTTCGAGCGTGATCAGCATCAGGTCGCGCAGCTCGCGGCGCAGGTTCGCCCGCTCGTCCTTGGCGGCGGGGCGGAATTCGAGGCTGGCCAAGCGCTGGCGGATCGTGTCCATGCGGCGCGACATTTCCTGGAACTGACGCACCAAGGGCTGCACGCGGCGGGTGCGCAGACTGAGCTCTTCGACCAGCGTGAGGCACTTGCGGCGGGTGTGGCAAAACCGCTTGCGGGCGGCCGCCTTGTCGGCCGGCTCGGTGCGGCGATCGATCAGTGAGCGGAAATCCTCCCGATTCTGCTTCATCAGGTGCTCGAGCGTCCGCAGGTTGTGCGGCATGCGGGCCAGGATCTGCTCCTTGGTCAGCCGCTCGGTGAGCGAAACCTTGATGGTGCGGTCGAAGGGGAGCGCGCCGCGGTGGACTTCGGCCAGCGTGCGGACCGTGGCGTGCAGAGCGAAGTGGCAGCCCAGCACGCTGCGGCGGAACCGCTTGCGGGTGACTTCGATCTTTTTGGCCAGGGCGATTTCCTGCTCGCGCGTGAGCAGCGGGATTTCGGACATCTGCGACAAGTACATCCGCACCGGATCGTCGCTCATCTTGCCCAGCTCGCGCTCGGGCAGTTTGATCGTGGCGGCGCGGTCGTCTTCGTCGGCGTCGATCTCGCCCGGCGCCAGCCGGCGAGCGGCGCGGGTGGCGGCCCGCTCGGCCGCGGCGCGCTCGGAGCGCGACAGGCAGGCGACGGTCTGGCGCTGGGCCACGTCGTCGAGCTCTTCTGCGGGGGCCTCGGTCACCAGCTCGATGCCCACTTCCTCCAGGGCGATCAGCAGGTTGTCGAGTTTTTCAGGCGTGACGGCTTCGTCGGGGAGATAGTCGTTGACCTGATCGTAGGTCAGATAACCTTGGGCTTTGCCCGTGGCGACCAGTTCTTGCAAATCCAAATCGCAGTGGTCCACCTGTCGGTTCCCTCCTGGAGGCCGATGCATGGCATCCCTTCGAGCGCGGGGGTGATCGGGCGAGAGAGCGCGAGCCTCATGCTCACGGACTATTCGCCGATCAACCGGCACAGCATCCTACCCATCCGTGGGCGCGGAAATGCCTTGCCGGTTTTGTACCTGCTGCTGGATCTTGAGCAACAGCTCTAGGGCTTCGTCTTCGGGGAGCTGTTGCTGTTTCAGGCGTGCGGTGTGGGTTTGCATCTCCGCGGCACCCACGCGGTGGTGAAAGCTGGTCAAGACGTCCTGCAGCCGGACGTCGAACTCTCCGGCGGGTTTTAGGCGGGCCTGCTCGTCAAGTTCGACAAGCAAGTTTTTAACCTCTACGTCGTCAAACTCCAATAACAATCGGGCGAAGTCGGGCACGACCCCCGCGGCCGAAAGTTCCAAGGCGCGCGCGTAGATTTCCCGGGCAAAACTGCCTGAAAGATGACTCGGCTTGACCGATTCGGCCGCACGTTCCACAATGGCCGGCGCAGCCAGGACCAGCTCCAGCAGTTCCCGCTCCCAAGCCGAGAGCGGGATTTTTTTTGGCCGCGGCCCATTCTGCTCGCCGCCGCCACGGGGGCCGCGCGAGTTTCCGCCCCCCGCCGCTTCGCCAGCATTCGGAGCATTGGCTCGCTGCGGCGTGCTGGTCGGCCGGCGGAGTTGCGTCAGCCGGCTGCGCAGCTGCTCTTCGGGAATGCGAAAATCCATCGCCAGCCGCTGCAGGATTTTGGCTTCGCGCAGCCGATCGTCGGTCGTGGTGCTGGCCACCAGGCGCGGCCCCTTGGCCACGATCCTGAGCATTTGCTCCAAGGCATCGCTGGCCGCGTGAACGTCGCGGGCCAGGTCGATGCCGGCCGTCAGGTCGCGCTCGGCATGCGTCAGGGCGTCGGGGGCGGCGTCGATGAGCGCGGCAAACGCTTCCGCTCCGCGCGAAAGTAAAAAATCGCACGGGTCGAGCCCGTCGGGCAGGGTGAGCACGCGGACATCGGCGTTTTCGGCCACGAACAGTTCCAGCACTTCGTTCGCCCGGCGGCGGCCGGCGGCGTCGCCATCCAGCACCAGCACGATCCGCAGCCGGTCGGCGAACCGCTGCAACATGCGAATCTGCTGCGCGCCGAGCGCCGTGCCAGAGACCGAGACCGCGTTGGCGAATCCGCACTGGTGGGCAATGATGACGTCGGTATAGCCCTCCATGACCAGGGCGGTGTGCGTCTTGCGAATCGCCTCGCGTGCCAAGTGCAGGCCGTAGAGCAAGTTGCTCTTGGAATAGAGCGGCGTCTCGGGCGAGTTGACGTATTTCGCTCCCGGCGCGCTTTTGTCGTCCGCGATGCCGGGCAACACGCGCCCGCCGGCGCCGACGGCCCGGCCTTGGGCGTCGCAGATCGGAAACATCAGCCGGCCGCGAAACCAATCGTATTGCCCGCCGCCGCTTTTGCTGCGCACGAGGCCGATCTTCTCCAGCACCGGCGGCACGTGACTCGTGCCGCGGGCCGCTTCGACCAGCCAGCTCCAACTGTCGGGGGCAAAGCCAAGCTGGAACCGCGCGATGCTCTCGGCCGAGATGCCGCGCTGGGTGAGGTATTCGCGGGCTGGCCCGGCCGTGGGGTCGTCGAGCAGCAGCTTGTGCCAGCGACCGGCCGCCCACTGCATGGCCGCGTAGAGCGATCGCTTGTCGAGGGCGCCGGCCGGCGAGCGCGGGCCGCGGTCGAGCGTGATGCCGGCCCGCTCGGCGAGCAGGTTCAGGGCCTCGGGGAACGTAACCCCTTCGATCTGCATGATGAAGCTGAAGACGTCGCCGCCGATGTCGCAGACCCAGCACTTGAACGATTGCCGGTCGGGATTGACCTGCAAACTGGGGCGGCTGTCGTCGTGCCAAGGGCAGAGGGCCTTGTAGCCCCGCCCCTCACGGCGCAGCGACAGGTAGCTGCCGACCAGGTCGACGATATCGACTGCCTGCCGCACCCGTTCCTTGGCATCCAGCGGATCGTACGACATGGGTCCATCCTGATTGGCGCGGTGCGGCACGCGCGAGCGGGCAAGCGGCCGCCCGGAGCGTGCTTCTTTCGATGCCCGCCATTATAGGGCTTGCCGGCGGACGCTGTCAGAGGCGGGGAATGCGCCGGCAAAACGGCGATCAACGCCTGCGGCGAACCACGCCAAGGGCTGCCAGGCCAATCGCGGCCAGGATCCACGTCGAAGGTTCGGGGACCACGTAGAACGCGCCGATGGACTCGGTGTAGGGATCCGTTACGATTGCCGCATTGATCGGAACGCCCGCGGTGGTGTACTCGCCGATGACTGTCGTCGGGTGGCCGCCGCTGGTTCCCGCAGACTCGATATATAGGTTGCCGTCGTAGGCTTGGATCGCACCGGGGTAGGTCAATCCGCTGAACGAGCCGACGAACGTACCAGACAGGGTGTACTCGTTGACGAAAGCGGTGCCGGCGGTCTGCGGGGTGGGTGAGGGCTGGGTGACGAAAATATCGGATCCGGAGATCGTGATTCCGCCGCCGGTTAAGCCGGTGATCAGCGACGAGCTCACCAGCGTCCCGGACGTCGTCCACTCTGCCACGGATGTTCCGGTGGTGGCCACGACATAACCATCGCCGACCGCAATCGAGTAGGGACCCGAGCTTTGGCCCGACCACTCTAGGGACTGAAGCAGGGTGCCCGCGGTCGACCATTCGTAGACGTAGGGAACGCCGTTTTGGCCGTACCCCCATCCCCAAAGATCGCTGCCCGATCCGGCATAGAGCGAGACTTCTCCGACCTGAACACCGTCGCTCAAGGTGGCGGCTTCGATCAACCCCTGATTCACGAGCGCGCCACCGGTGGTGTATTCGGCGATCGCTGCGATTCCTTCTTCACCCAGGGAGGTGTTCAAAAATACGTTGCCGCCGGCAACGTAAATGTGTCCGCCGCCCGCGTCGGCAGGAAGGGCGTTCGGGTTGATCAAATTGCCCGCGGTGTCGTATTCGAGAATTTGCGTACCGACAGGGTTTGGATTATTCACCACGTAGATTTCGCCTGCGCGAGCGGCGGCGGCCGACGACGCCAGGCAGCCAGCGAGGAGCGCGGTGCAAACGGTGTGGGTTTTCATGGGACTTTGCCTGGATGGAAGGTGTGTTGGGGTGGAAACGCGTGCTACTTGGGGGCGGCCAAGGCGCAGACCGATCCGTCAGCGTCTGCGAGCACATCGAAGAGCCGGCGAATCCGGGCGATTCACCGCGGCGGCGTCGATCTGACGGGCAGGGCTGTTCGGACGAGTGGGATTAGCGGTATCCAGGAGTGAGCAGCGTGCAGGGCGTTGGGAATGATTCGCCGGTTCCGGTCGGCTCCCCGCTTAGTATTTAATACCGCGAATTAAACTGGGAATGCAAGCGCTACACGCGCCGTTACGAAAATGTAACGCTCGCGCATTGCGGTTTACCGCAGTGGATAAGAAGAACATCACTCGATCCGTTGACGTTGGCAAGAGATCGCAATCCCAAAGGGGGGGTTGAGAGAGAAACGAGTTCGTCGGTGCCGGTCAAAGCGCCGTGGCGAAGCGGGTTCGTCGTCGGTCTCCGCTGCGATCGACGTGACATCGTCTCTCGCAACGCCGACGGCGCAACGCGACTGGCCTCAATCGGCCGGCAGGCCTTGCAGCCGTTTCTTGCGCAGCATGCGCAGCTTTTCCGCTCGCAACTGTGCTTCGTCGTTCGTCTGAGCCGCGGGGGCGAAGCGGAAGCCGCCGGGCTCCAAGAGGACCGTCAGTTCCAAGTCGCTGTCGATGCGGCCAAGCAACCTTTGAGGATTGTGAGGATCGAGGCTGCGATTCTTGGCCGACAGGTGAAACGGAAAAGGAGATCGCGATTGCGATTCGCCGGGAGGGATCGAGAGCACGGAAAGCCCTACCGTTTCGTCGGGCAGCGAATTGAATTCGAACGAGCCATCCTCCCCGACCGGCGTCCGCGTGAAATCGAGCGCGCTAGAACGGTGAACCTGCACGACGAGCTGCGGCGGCAGCGACTGGCCGCCAGAAACCATCAGGTGCCCTTTCAGACGGTGGCCGGCGACGATCGCAATGTCGTCCAGATCGACATCTTGGTTGTCGCCAGCCCTCACCTCCAGGGCCGGTAAACAACCGACCTCCTTGACGCTGTCGAGCTTCCCGTAGACGACGAGTTGCTTGTCGGGCGTGACGTTGGCGATGACGAAGCGGCCTGCGGCGTCGGTGAGCGTTTCCCAGGGGCCGAACCATGTTCCGGATCCGTGCTCGACCCACGAGACGCCGACGACGATGCCGGGCCGGGGCTGACCGTCGTACACGATGCGGCCACGCAGCGTGGCCCCACGCGCGAGCCTGATCGCGGCACCGGCCCGCCGGCCGGTAGGAACCTCGTTAAAGATTTGTGGAACTGACCCCCGGGCATGGACTTCGAGATCGAGTGCGGTGACGCGCAGCGCGCTCGGTATGTGAAACTTGCCGGCACGATCGGTGATCGTTGGTTCTGCGACATCGTTCATCGGTCCTTGCAGGCCGCGGTAGCCTTGGTGGTAACCGTGTGGAAAGATGACTGCTCCGGCGGCCGGTCGACCATCTCGATCGATGACCGAGCACCAAACGTCGTTGTCCTCGTCGAGGAGCGTCTGCAGCGCCGGACCGCCAAGCACGATATCGGGCGGCCCTTGGCGCGGATCGACGTCGGCGATCGTGCGGGTGCCATATCCCTTTCGGGCGACCAGGAGCGTGAACTTTTGGTCGGCTTTGACCGGCCCGATCGTGAAGCGACCGGTTTCGTCGCTGATGCCGAACTTGAAGCAATCTTCTTCGCAGTGCCCCGCGAGAACCGGTTTTGCGGCGGCCGGCGCGGCCCGGGCAATGACGACGGTAGCGTCGGCGACCGGATCGCCGGTGTCGGATTTGACAAGCCCGGTCAGCGTGACGGTGGCGCGCTCCGGCGCGGGCGTTTGTGCCCAAGTTGCCTCGGCGAGGCAGACGAGCGCGATCAAAGTGCGGGCGGCGAAACGAAAAATGGCCGCCCGGACGCCCAGAAAGGATTTCATGGCATATTTCGGCCGACTCTTGGCGGACACTGCCAACGCTTTATGGTTATTTTAACAGAGGCCGGCGGCGGACGAAGAACTCGACACGCTAGCGGACAAGTACGTGCCGGCCAAACCAGGCGTCAATGCGCAGACGCCCGGCGTGTTGATCCGACGCACAAATCTAACGGGAAGCCGCGGCGTCAAAAATATGCGACTTCGTCGGCGCCGATCGGGGCGCCATGCGGAAGGATGATCGTCTGGCTCGTTTTTTCGCCGTCGATGACGATCACCAAATCGCCCTGAGCACCCGGCGGAATGGCGGTATCATTCCGGTCGAGTACGAGCGCGTCCGGGCCGACTTCACCAACGCCGAAATGCTGGTCACCGATCATCAGATAGAGATCGACGCTTGCCGAGTAACCGTCCTTCCATTGCTTGCCCATGAGTACCGATCCTAACTTGATCGCCAGGTCCGCGGCTTACGCCGCATCCGTCTCAGCATCAGTCGAGCTGACTTCGTCTCTCGGTGCAGGTACTGATGGAGCGGTTTGGATGACAAACCGTCGGTCAGCCGTAAAGGTATTCTACCGCGAACGCAATTATA
>DATJTR010000219.1:0-3066 GCA_035503215.1 Pirellulales bacterium | reverse complement strand
CAAGCGGCTGTAACTCCGGCTGGACAGGGCTTGATTCAGGCCGGCGCCTTGCGGCCGGACCCCGTCGTGATGATTGGCGCCCATGTCCGAGCAGCACACCTTCTGGACCTACGCGACCCTCTCGTCCGAAACCAACTCGGCATCCAGACCGTAATGGAAACCCTCGCACCCTGGAAGGGAGTTCCGAACGCCCCGACTCAAATCTTAGGAGAGGCAGTGTTCAACGATGGTCACTTTGAGGGCATTTTGTATCTTTCGGCACAAAACCCAGGGCATGACTGCATCGTTCTGTTTCCAACTCGACTGTTGGCCACATCAGAGATCGATTTTCGCGATCCAACGACTGGTTCGACAAACCACCTGCCCTAAATACATCCGCCTGCTAAACTAAGCTGTACTTCGCCCTGCACAACAGAAGTCTCCGTTGTCGGTTTGCGACGCGGGACGGAGTAAAGGGCCGTCCGCATGGGATATCCGAAACCTACAAGGAATTATCGATGCACTGGCTGTGTTGGGCTGTTCTGGGCTGTCTTGTTCTTGTCCTGGCCGGCTGCGGCGGCGGCAATAAAGACACGGCGAACGCTTCCAAGCCTGGAGCGGGAAGCAAACAGTCCAGTCCCACTTATCCCTGGCGCCGGCCCCCCTCCGATGCGCCGCGACCGCCACTGCCGCAGACGAAACCAGGGGAACGCGACTCCTTTTAACCTGCACCCTCCGTACTCACGATGACAACGATGCGACTATCTTTGCTAACGATCTTCGTCCTGGTGTTTCCTTCCGCGACGTTCGCGGCTCAGCCGCCGCCGAGCTACGCGAAACAAATTAATCCTTTTTTCAGCCGCTATTGTCTGGAATGCCACAACCACGAGGAGCCGAAGGGCGGCCTGAATCTGGAGACGTACAAGTCCCTGCACGAAGGCGGCGATGATGGCGTCGTTCTCACGCCCGGCAAGGCCGACGCCAGCCGCATCGTCCGGCTCGTCGAACACAAGGACAAGCCGTTCATGCCGCCGAAGAAAGCCAAGCAACCGCGGCCCGATGAGGTCGCGCTGCTGCGAGCGTGGATCGATGCCGGGGCGAAAGAGGATGGCGCTGTCCGCATTACCGTCCCCGACATCCGGCCGAAATCTCCGGTGTCGCCGCCGGTCGCGGCCGTGGCGTATCATCCGAGCGGGAAGATGCTCGCGGCCGGCGGTCGCGGCCTGGTGTACCTTTTCGATGCGGCCACTGGCGATTTGCAAAGGAAGATCGAGGGACTGCATCCGCGCATCACCGCCCTGGCGTTCTCCCGCGATGGCAAACGACTCGCCGTCGCCAGCAGCCGAATGGGCGAAAGGCACGAAGTCCGCCTTTACGATGTGGCTACTGGCTCCATTCCGGGTGATGCCGGCGAGCGTGTCGTCAACACCCATGCGGACGTTATTCACGACCTCGCTTTCAGTCCCGACGGCAAGGTTCTCGCCAGTTGCGGCTACGATCGCCTCATTAAGCTGTGGGACGTGGACGCGAAGAAGGAGTTGCGCGTCCTGAAGGACCACAGCGATTCGGTGTACGGCATCGCCTTTAGTCCCGATGGCAAGCTGCTGGCCTCGGCGGCCGCGGATCGAGCGGTGAAGGTGTGGGACGTGGCGACGGGCGCGCGGTTGTACACCTTGAGCGAATCGACCGATTGGGTCTATGCCGTCGCCTGGAGTCCCGACGGCCGGCGTTTGGCAGCGGGCGGCGTGGACAAAAGCATTCGCGTTTGGCAGGTTTCCGCCGACAGCGGCAAGATCGTGCAGTCGATCTTCGCCCATGAGGCAGCCGTTCTGCGTTTGGCCTACTCAGCGGATGGCAAAACGCTGTATTCTCTCAGCGAGGACCGCACCGTCAAGGCCTGGAACGCCGAGCGCATGGTCGAACGCAAGGTCTTCGACCGCCAGCCGGAAACGACCTTATGTCTCGCCCTCCGCCCCGACGGCAAACAGCTCGCGCTGGGCCGCTACGACGGCGTTCTTGTCCTGCTGGATGCGGCGACCGGCAAGCGGCAAGCCGAGCCGCTGCCGATCAAGCCGAAGCCGCCCGTCAGCGAGCACGAGCCGAACGATTCGCCGCGCACGGGACAGAGCGTCAAACTGCCGGCGACGATTGACGGCAGCATCGGCAAGGCCGGCGACGTGGATTTCTATCGCTTCGAGGCGAAGGCCGGCCAAGAGGTCGGCGTGCGGATTCAGCCGCTCGCCAAGGCGAAGCTCGATGTGGTCCTGAAACTGATCGACGCCGATGGCCGCACGCTCACCGAAAGCACGAACGGTCTGCTGGGATGCACCTGTCCGAAGGCCGGCGTGTATGCCCTCGGCGTGCGCGATCGTGAGTACCGCGGCGATCCGAGCATGAAGTATCGCCTGACGATCGGTGACATACCGATTGTCACCAGTGTTTTTCCGCTCGGCGTGCAACGCGGCACCGAGGCGGAGATTCACCTGGAAGGGGTGAACCTTGGCCCAGTTCGTTCGGTGCGGATCAAGGCGGCGGCGAACGCCGCGGTCGGCTCGCGCTTGCCGGTGCCGCTCGCCGTCAAGGCGCTGGGCAATCCGACCGTGCTCGTCGATGAATTCCCGCCGGTCACTTCTCGGGGCGCTGACGCAACCCCGCTCGCCGAGAGACGCACTCGGGGCGCTGACGCAACCCCGCTCGCCGTGATTCCGGTGCCGGGCACCGGCAACGGACGCATCGAACCAGCCGGCGCGACACAGACCTGGTGGTTCCACGCCAAAAAAGGGCAACGCCTGTTACTGGAAGTGAATGCGCGCCGGGCCGGCTCGCCGCTCGATTCCGCGATCGAAATACTCGACGACAAGGGCCGGCCGCTGCCGCGCGCCACCCTGCGCTCGCGGGCCAAGACGTACATCATCTTCCGCGATCACGATTCCGCCTCGACCGGCATGCGCATCGAAGCGTGGAGCGAACTGGCGATGGACGATTATGTTCTGGTCGGCAGCGAGCTGCTCCGCATCTGGGCATTGCCGAAGAACCCCGACGACGATTGCCAGTTCTGGAGACGCGGCGGCCGGCGTCGCGGCTACC
>DATJTR010000218.1:0-2857 GCA_035503215.1 Pirellulales bacterium | reverse complement strand
TGTTGTTTCGCTCGGCCCCTCCTTCGTCGGGCCTCACGCCGCTCGCTTTTGCCCTATGGGCAACGCTCGCTGATTAGCAGTGTTGTTTCGCTCGGGCCTGCCTTCGGCAACCCTCACGCCGCTCGCTCTTGCCGCTTCGGGCAACGCTCGCTGGAATTCGCTTTCTCGTCGTTCGTGCTCGCGCTGTGTATCTCTTCCTAAAGCCTAAAGTCTAAATGTAGTCTGCAGTCTCAAGCCTTTCCCGCCTGCTCGATCGCAGCGATGTCGATCTTGACCATCTGCATCATGGCTTGCATCACGCGGGCGGCGCGGGCGGGATCGGGATCGCCCAACAGGCGAATGAGCGCGGTCGGCGTGATCTGCCAGAACAGGCCAAAGCGGTCTTTCAACCAGCCGCATTGTATCGGCGTGCCGCCGCCGGCCAGCAGGCCATCCCAATAGGTGTCGACCTCGGCCTGATTCTCGCAGTGGACGACGAGCGAAATGGCTTCGGTGAAGCGGAAACGCGGGCCGCCATTGAAGGCGACGTAGCGGCGGCCATCGAGTTCGAACTCCACCGTCAACACCTTGCCGGCCGGCTCCGGCACGGCGGGATTTTGGCGGACCACCTTCACGACGCGGGAGTTGGGAAAGATCGACGTATAAAAGGCGGCCGCTTCGTCGGCCTGGTGGTCGAACCAGAGAAACGGCGTGATGCGCTCGATGGCCACGGGGTGCTCCTAGGGATGGTACGGGCGGAGGACTGACCCCCCTGCCCCATAGTCGAGCGGGCGGAGCACGAATCGACAAGCGGCAAAAACAGATTTTGCCGCGCGACACGCCCGAAAGACCAGAGAGCTCTCCGTCGATCCGCTCGTCATCATAAGAGGAATCAATCCACAGATTGCACAGATTACGCAGATTCGTAGATGAGCGGCTTCCGCCGTTCTGCGTAAATTTGCGCCAATCTGCGGATCGTTCCCTCCCGCGTCCCTCCTGCCGAGACAGCGCGATTTTCGTAAGGGTGCGAAGCCCACGACTTCACTTCTCGTCGGCTTCGCCAGCCCAGTTGCGCCAGTGGTCGTACTTGTCTTCGGTTTCCCAGATGGCGAGGGCCGGCTTCTCGATTTCGGCGAACAGGGCCTTGGCCCCCGCACGATCGCCCAGCACGCAATAGATCCAGCAGCAGTGGTTCTTGATCGTGTTCGAGCCGTTGGGATGGCGCTTGAGCACCACCGGCACGGCGGCACGCAGCTTCGATTCGCTGTATTCTTCGAGCACGACCTTGGGATCGGAGAAGTTGCGATAGGCTTCGGGCGACAGGTCGGCCTTGCGACGGCGCTTGAGATTGATCTCATCGATGTGCGACATGCGGACGACGCGCAAATAGGCATCGAGCCCTGGATTTCCCTGAATGCGCTTGTTGGAAAACTGCGCGGCTTTGCCCAAGTCGCCCGGCTCGCCTCCCCAGCGCGGCAGGAAGCTGAAGGTCAGCGCGTCGATCATATCGGGATCCCGCTTGCTGATTTTCAGCCCGCGTCCGGCGGTCAGGAACATCTTTTCCTTGTCGTAACTGCGGGTTCTGCCGATCCGGACCAGCATGGAGTAGACGCAGACGTCGGGCGGTTCGAGCCGGGCCGCTTCTTCGAGAATCTGTTCGGCGGTTTCCATCCGCTGGCCAAAAATCGCCCAGGCGTTTTCGGGCACGGTGTCGGCCATCCCGCCGCCGCGGGCGTCCCAGGCATAGTCGAGATAGGCCCGGGCCTTGGCCACGCGAGCCGCGACCGACGCGGGCTTTTGTTTCAGCCACTCGTCGACGAAGCCGATCTGGCCTTGAAAGAAGGCGTCCAGCTTGCCGTGGCTGCCGTTCCGGCCGACGCCGTATGCAGCGGCGATGACGTTGTAGAACACTTCGAGCGCGTAATCCTGCCCGACCATCAGGTCTTCCTTGCGGAATCGCGCGGCCCAGCCTTCGAGGGAGTCAAAATCGGACCGGCGGGCTTGCAGCAAAATGATCTCTCGCAATTCGCCGGGTTTGGGAAGCGGGGCGACGCTGGGGGCGATCTTGATCTGGTCGCGCGATTTGCCCGCCCAGGCCAGCACGCCGTCGGGGGCGAAATGCGCCACCTGTTCGATCCAGGCTTCTTCGGCGAGCGGCTCCAGCGTGATCGAGTTTACGTCGTATTGGCCCGAGGGAAAGCAAACGAAGATCTTGTCGCTGGCCGGCACGCGCCACTCGTCATCGAGCGACCAGCCGGGCGCAGAGCCGGACCATTCGAAATAGGCCGAGCGGCGACGGAGCATGATCCCCCAGGGAGAGACCAGCAGCTCGACGCCATCGTGCAGCTTGGGATCGTCCTTCTTGGCGGACCGGCCGATGTAGCGGCTGAAGAGCTGGCGGCCGTAAAACTGGCCGAGGAGGAATTTTTTCTTCCACATCTCGGCGAAGAACTGCCGGCCGTCGGCGACCGCTCCGACGCCGATCTCCGGATCTTCGGCCCCCGGCTTGAGCACGGCATCGATCCGCAGGCGATAGAATTTTGGTACTTCGGCCGGCAGGCAGAGTCGCGAGTCTCCTTTTTCGGGAGTGCGCAGCACGCCGCCGGCAAATTGAAATTGCTCGGCTTCGGGAATCGGGTTTTCGCCGGTCGTGTAGACGACGTCCTTGGCCAGGTCGGCCGTGTCGAGTTGGTCGTGAATTCCCTTGCGATCCATTTCCGCCCGCACGCGGACGAGTTCGCCGGCCAGCGATTTGGCCGGCTCGGCGCGGAAGGCGGGCGGTTTGCGTTTGGGGGGCGGCGCGTCGTCCTCCGCTTCGGCCTTGTCGGCCGGCGGCGCGTCTGGCTCGTCTTGCGTTATTTCGTCGGCCTCGCGCGTT